>JAITPM010000108.1 GCA_031289425.1 Fusobacteriaceae bacterium | reverse complement strand
TCTACAGAAGTTATATCTATACCTCTATTCCCTATAGAAACGTTACCTCTTTCGACATCTATTGTATCCAATTTACCATCTTTCATTCCAATACTTCCGGTAGTAAGAGTAGCTCTTCCCACATTGATAAATCCGCCACCGTTTACTGCTATTCCGTTTCTATTGGCAATGACCACGTCAGCCTTTCTTCCTGCTACCTCTACATAACCATTGATAGCTGTCCTATTCTTACCTGTTACATCATTTATGATTCAGTTGGCCTCCACTCCACCGTCAAGATTTCTATTTCTTACTACCAATCCTGCCAATTTTGTGTTCACAACTATATAAATATTATTATTTATACGCCCTGGATGCACCATTTATACTTAATCAACACAAAAATATAGTTTCCAATCATATTTCCCAATATTAATGTGTCATTATTTAGATATATTTAGAAATTTTATTTACACTTATTTGTTTTTACTATTCTACAACAAATCACTGTAAAAAGCTATAGAAAATTAAAATATTTTTTCTTAATTGTGACAATTTTTAAATATCTCTAGTGTAATCATATTGTTATATTGAAATTTATACACAATAAGGATAAGTTATGATATTTCCCAAAATAAAAAATCTGCTGTAATGTCTTACAACAGATCTATTCTTTGTTGATATCAATAAATCAAAAACCTAGCACAACAATCTAGTACTGAGACAACCTCAATTTTATGTGATGCTAGTTTGAGAACAAGGGGGCTTGACCCCTTCCGTACCCATTTCTATATGCAAAATTTCATTTCAACCATACACTATCCTCACATCTGCTCGCAATACAATTCTCCATCAAATATAACCCTAGCAGTTCTAACAATCCTACCGCTTTCGATTTCCTCTCCATTGACTGTAATCGTAACAGGAAAACATCCACATGGGTGTCCAATTGTAAATTTACGAATCATAGATTTTGTCTGTATATTATTTTGAGTACATTCCTTTTCTATAATAGTATCAGAAATACATGCAGCGGCAGCTGTTGCGATGGCAGCTCCTGCTGGGTAAGTCGGATGAAGCCCGGTAAATATAGATCTAGCACAAAAATCCATATCACTCTTATAAATATTCTCGCCATTTGCAGTTACATAATCCGTAGCTTTAGAAACGACTGAGATATGAGGTATATAAGTAGACAATATAGCCGCTTCTTCCCATTTCTCCACCAGTTTCAACAATACAGCTACCTTTCCTCTGATCATTTGCAATATTTTCATAGAATCATTATTGATTTCATCATTTTTTAATTCTCTGCCGGTCATGCCCACATCTTCAGCTTTTACAATCACAATAGGATTTACGCAATCTATGATTGTGACTTTTTTTTCTCCATAGGATTCACAATTTATTTTATCTGTTTTATGCCCTGTCGGAAAAAGCTTACCTGAGTAACCTCCACCAGGATATCTAAAATCAAGGACAATAGGAGAACCTGTTTCAGTAAGACCCGGCAAAATAGTATCTCCCAATACGACAGATATTCCATTTTTCACGATAAAAGTAGAAAGAAATAACTTTCCGGTATTCACATTATATACCTTTACCGTGTTTTCTCCATCTTTTACCTGTACAAGTCCATGGTCTGCTGCAAAAGTCCCTACAGCAGAGGACATATTGCCGCAAGTTCCTCTATCATCAGCTATTCCCGTATTATCATTCATTTGGAAAAAATGATAATCCACATCAAAGCCTGAGTGTTCAGAACTTGATATTACTGCGATTTTACTGGTAGGTAAATGTTTCCCTAGAGCTCCCTTCGGTTCTTTCATATCCCGTGGTAATCCCAAAGCATTCTTGAAGATATTATTCCATTGTGTAGTATCTTTCGGCAAGTTTTCTTTCAAAAAAAACACTGCCCGGCTGGTACCGCCTCTTATGTAAGTAAACGAAATTTTTTTCATATATGCTCCTATAGGGTAAAATGTACATATTCGCCTTGACATGGAGGTCCGGAACAAAACCACATTTCACCATCTGTAAGATTATATATAGCCGATGACACGGTAATTCTATCTTTGGTATAATTTGTACCTCCCACTTCAGGATGACCACATATAGATAGAGGATGATGCTTATGGTCACGCATACATATCATGATATATTCAGAAGTAATCTTACCGTATTTCATCATTAATATTTCTCTCAACCTTGCATCTCTATTCTTTGGTCTATCTTTCAGAGCATCCAATTCAGGATTTACTACAAAATGATTTGCATGAACTACCAAATTATCCAGTTCGGTAATTATATCCACACCTTCCGGATATGTCTCATAGTTTTTGGCATTACCATAGCCGTCTGCAATCATCATATTGCAAGAAACTGTTCTTTTGGATGTTTCGATAAGCTTACATGCTTCCTCAAATGATTTTGCTTCCAAAATCTGCTTTCGCAAAAATGTGACAGGTATGCCGATTTCTGGCGTATCGTTTATAGATTGCAAATTATTATTTACAAAACCTACTTTATAACTATTAAATCCTTCACGTACCAGCTGACCTGCTTCTGTTATACCGTATGCTTTGTAGTCAGGTGTATTGAAATGCAAGACCACAACGTGTGGCATGATATGTGTACTATAATCCCAATTTTTAACAAGATATGTCTTCTTATCTTTTGTTGCTTCCGGCAAAATAGCAGCCGTTGTACATTCCAAAGCTTTTGGAAATTTGGAAATTTCATAACGACAGTTCACAACCATAATTTGCACAAGCGTATATCCCGAACCATCGGCGATACCCCTTACTTCATCCATTTGAGCAGGAGTCTCAGATGTCAAAAAATTTATAAATTCCATTGCATATTTTTCTAAATCAGAAACAGTATAACCTTCTTTTTTAAAACGGTTATAATAGTGTTCCACAGCAATATCAATCCATTGTTTTGCTTTCTTACCATATTCTACACCACGTTCATATGGGGTAGACGCCGTAATTTCTATTATCGGATACATATTTCACTCCTTTAAAATAATTTTCATAGATATTTATATAAATAAAGCCTGCATTTACCACGAGTACAATCATACACTCCCTGCATACATATATTTGAAACATATCGTATTTTGAACATTTTTCTTACGTAGGGGCGTATGATTACGTCCTCGATGCACCATCATACTAATTAAATCATATTTTCTCCGCCTTAATACAAGACACCCAATGATTAGAAGCCAATTCCCGTAGATTAATATCCCCTTCTTTACATTGAGCCGTCGCATGTGGGCAGCGATCGGCAAATCTGCAACCTGGTTTAGGATTTATTGGGCTCGTTACTTCTCCTTCAATGATATGAAGTGGTTTTTTATGTTTAAGGCTCGCAATTGGAATAGCATTTAAGAGTGCTTTCGTATACGGATGTGTAGGGTTTTCGAATAATTCGTCTGTTTCAGCAAATTCTACACATTGTCCCAGATACATCACTGCTATATGATTGCTGATATGTTTGATAACCGATAGGTCATGTGTGATAAACATATATGTAAGTCCCATTTGATCCTGCAAATCCATCATGAGATTCAATATTTGTGCCTGAATAGATACATCCAGAGCTGATACCGGCTCATCACATACGATAAATTCAGGATTAACCGCAAGTGCTCTTGCAATACCGATTCTTTGCCTTCTGCCTCCATCCAATTCATGGGGGTATGTGTTTACAAAACGCTCTGCCAGGCCGACCGTTTCCATGAGTCTATCAATCACATCTTCGCGTTCTGCCCTTGTATTGACCGTCTGACATACTTTCATAGGTTCTGCTATGATTTCACTGACAGTCATACGTGGGTTGAGAGAAGTAAATGGGTCTTGAAATATGATTTGCATCTTTTTCCGCAATTCTTTCATCTTTGCGTTATCATAATTTAGAATACTTTCTCCATTGTATAAGATGTTACCACCTGTTGGCTCAAGAAGTCTCAATACAGTCCTTCCTAAGGTAGATTTTCCGCAACCACTTTCTCCAACGACACCCAAGGTCTTTCCTTTATATATGCGTATATTGACCCCATCCACTGCGTGTAACAATCCTCTCTTGGTCGAAAAATATTTCTTTAGGTTCATAGTCTCTATCAGTGGTACTTGGTTATTCATCCTTAGTACCTCCTTTTTTCAAATGAGCAAATAAATGACATCTAATCATATGTTTATCAAAATAATGTTCTTTGGGTTTTTCGGTATCACAAATTTCTTTGCGATGAGGACATCGTTCGGCAAAGCTGCATCCTACCGGAAGATTTGTAGGGTCAGGCATAAGTCCTTCTATGGGACTGAGTCTTGCTATTTTATTTATCAAATCCGGAATGGAACCAAAGAGTCCATTGGTATATGGGTGTCTGAAATCTGTATCAAATATATCTTCCACAGGTCCGTTTTCAATGATTTCTCCTGCATAGATAATAGCTACTCTGGAGCAGACTTGAGCCACTACGCCGAGGTCATGAGTAATAAGGAGTAGAGATGTTTCCAACTGCTCTTTGAGATTATTCATCATTTTTAGAACTTGGGCTTGTATCGTCACATCCAGTGCTGTGGTCGGTTCATCAGCCAATAACAATCGTGGTCGACAAGCAAGAGCAATAGCTATTACAATACGCTGTTTCATTCCACCGGAAAATTGATGCGGATATTCTATTTTTCTTTCAGCCGGAATACCTACCATTTCCATCATTTCATCCACTTTTTTTTCTATCTCGTCTTTTTTTAAATCAGGAAAATGAAATCCGATGACCTCCCCTATCTGTTCTCCGACTGTATGAATAGGGTTTAGCGCACTCATAGGATCCGAAAAAATCATAGACAGATCATTTCCTCTCATGGCACGCATATCTGCTTCAGTTCGATTTTTTAGTATGTCCACACCATCAAATAATATCTCACCATTTGAGACAAAGCTCACTTTATCGGGAAGAAGGCGCATGGTAGCAAGAGCAATGGTACTTTTTCCTGCTCCCGTCTCTCCTACCAGTCCAACGCTTTCTCCCTTATCAATATCAAGAGAAATCCCGTTTAGTGCATAGATATTATCATCATCGGTTTTATACATCACATGTAAATTCTTAATTTCTAGTAATTTATTCATATTATTCTTCCTCCCTTAATTTCTTAGACGCGGATCCATAGCATCACGGAGCCCGTCACCAATAAGAGTAAGAGAAAGTACCGACAAAATAATAGAAATTCCCGGAAATACGGCAAGATGTGGATAATACCGCATGAGAGATTTGGATTCTGAGAGCATTGACCCCCATTCCGGAGTTGGTTCCGATATTCCGAGACCTATAAAGCTTAAGGAAGCTATGGTAATAACGCTTCTTGCTACGGTTTGTGTGACCTGAACCAAAATTGGTCCCATGGCGTTGGGCAAGATATGTCTCAATATAATACGTCTATCACTTGTACCAAAAGCCCTGGCAGCCTCCACAAATTCCTGTTCTTTGACACCTAAGATTGCAGAACGCACGATTCGACTCATACGAGGTATTTGAGATATTCCCATAGATAGAATCAGATTGAACAAACTAGAACCAAATGCAGAAATTAGTGTTATAGCAAGCAACATACTTGGGATAGCTAAGAGTACATCCATTATTCTCATAAGAATATCATCTACTTTACCACCATAATAAGCCGCCATTGAGCCAATAGCAGCACCAAAAGTGAGAGAAACGCATACTGTTGCGATCCCTACAAACATGGATATACGTCCACCATAAATTACTCTGGCAAATTCATCCCGTCCGTTTTGATCTGTTCCAAACCAGTTGGATATAGAAGGAGATGCAAAACGGTTTTTAATATGGATAGAGATGGCATCCACATCATAGTTAAGATATAAATCAGCACCTAATACAGCGATTAACATAACAAGAAAAATAACTGAACCTACGAGAGCCAGTTTATTTTTTTTGAAACGTGTCCAAATTACCGCAATCTGGCTTTTTTTCTTAAATTTCTTTTTTGTATTTGCCTGGATTATATTATTATTCATACAATCACCCCTTAACCTTTTGTTTCTTGGAAGAAAACTGACTAGAGAGGCGAGGATCAATAAAGGAATACAATAAATCTACCAATAGGTTTATCATACTGGCAATAAAGGCTGCAAAAATAACTGCCGCCATCACCATTGGCATATCTTTTTGCCGGATGGAATTAATCATCAATTGACCAATCCCAGGAATAGCAAACACTTGTTCTATAGCGATAGCTCCACCTAATGCTTGACCAAAATTGACGCCAATAACGGTTACTACCGGTAACAATGCGTTTCTCAGAGCATGATGATATACGACCAACCTCTCTGATGCTCCCTTGGCTCTTGCTGTTCTGATGTAATCTTGACGTATGACCTCCAGCATGGTGGAACGTGTCATACGAATGAGGGACGCCGTCGTTGAGGAAGATAAGGCAATACTGGGCATGATAAAATTGACCCATGTATTAACTCCCATCGGTGGCAACAAGCCTAATTTCAGCGATAGCATCAATATCAATAACATAGCCATAAAAAAGCCAGGCATACTAGTTACGATGAGCGATATTCCGATTGATAATTGATCCGTTATAGAATATTGCTTGACTGCTGAGACGATTCCAATAGGAAGTCCTATCAAAACGGCCAAGCAAATACTGATTACAGACAGTAATACTGTATACCCTATTCTTGTCTGTATTTCAGAAACCACAGGGATGCCTGTTCGATATGAATGCCCAAAATTTCCGCGAAATGCGTCTAATAAATAATGAAAATATCTGATAATGAAGGGAGAATTAAATCCCAATTCTGCTCTTTTTGCAGCAAGAGCTTCCGCCGGAGCACCTTCCCCCAGTATCATCATAGCTGGGTCGCCGGGAGTCATATTCATGATTGCGAATATGATAAATGAGACCCCCAGGAGCACCGGAATCATGAGTAATAATCTTCTGAATACGTACTTTCCCATATGTCTCCTTTTATAAAAGGCAGAAATATGCAAATATCTCTGCCTTTAGATATTTTTTTTCCCGATAATCCGTTTTTTAGTTCATTTGCTTTGATTATTCAGTATAATAAAGCTTTGACCAAGGCGTTCTATATGTAGGATGAGATATCCAACCACCGATCTTTGCATTTACCACTTGATAATTATTTGTAGTATAAATAGGAATAAATGGAACATCCTCTTTGATAATATCATAGCATTTTTTATAGATTTCGAGTCTCTTATTTCTGTCTGGTTCAGTTCTTGCTTGTTCGACCAATTTGTCGAATTCTGGATTGGAATAATTTGCGTAATTGTTTCCACCGCCGATCATGCCTGTTGTCAGTCTTCTAGTAAGGATATAGTCGGCATCCATCACCACATGATTCGTCATACGTAATGATGCTGTATATTTTCTTTGAGAAGCTACAATATCGAGCCATGTAGCACGTTCTAATTTATCAAACGTTACATTTATGCCGATTTCTTTAAGTTGAGCTTGCATAATTTCAGCAGATGCCATATATGTACGACTAGAATCTTGCGTAAATACTACGTTAACTCCATTTGGATAACCAGCTTCTACTACAAGAGCCTTGGCTTTTTCTTTATCTTGTGAATACCATTGATAATCTGGCATATAACCAAAGGCTCCGGATGCACAGATTGTGTTGGTAACGATACCTCTGCCTTCTTGACCTCCCAAAAGTATTTCTTCTCTATCCAGTGCATATGCAACCGCTTGACGTAGCTTTTTATTGGCAAACACGCCGTCAGTTACATTAAATGTGATATCATATATCCCCGCACCATCTAGATTTTCATAGACTTTAAGCGTAGGAACGTCTTTTAGATGTTGGATATCGCTATTTTGCGCACCGTAATAATAATCAAGAGCTCCTTGTTCTAATGCGAGAGCACCAGAAGTTTGATCTGCGATAAGTATACAATCAATATCTTTAATAGCAGGAGCACCTTCATAATAATCTTCGAATGCTTTGAATACAAGCTTTTCCCCGCTCTTCCATCCTGTCATAGTGTAAGCTCCGGTTCCGTTAGATTGGATACGTCCCACATCTTCTCCCTTTGCTTCATGTTCTTCAATATATTTTTGGTTCACAATACCCCAACAAGGAGTAACCATTACTTCCAATATAGGTGCATAACCATATTTTTGTACCAGTTTGATTTGATTATTTCCTACTTTTTCAAAATGGTCTATGGAACCATCGATTTGATCCGTAAAAGTTGACTTCAAAGCACGGTTTAAAGAAAATAGAACATCATCAATAGTCATCTTATCACCGTTTTGAAATTTGATGTCATCACGGATAGTAAATAACACTTCTGTAGAATCTTCGTTTACTTCCCAAGCACTTGCTAAAGCTGGAATAAATTCCTTGGTTTCAATATTGTACTTAATCAAAGTATCATAGGATTGCATGATAAATATCCATGTAATCAGATCTTTTGATCGAGACGGATCCATTGATGTAGGTTCCGCACTCATTCCCATGTGCAAATCGGTTCTTAGTTTTGCTGTTGGAGTCTTAGATTTTGATTCAGTTTTAGCCGTTAGAAATAGACATGTCATTAGAAGCAATACCAGTGCGCTCTTTACTTTTTTCATTATTAAAATCTCCTCCTAAAAAAATTAATTAATATGCTCAATTTTCAGGTACTATATTTTTAGTACCTGAATGCTCTTATTATATGACATTTTTTATTACTTGTCAAGGGGTGTCAGTGTCATTTAAGCGTTGGAAATAAAAATATAATATAATTTTACTTAAATATCATGTTTTTAAAAGCCTATTATTTTTATATTTTAATTTTTATATATTTTAATTTTTATATATTTTAATCTCCATATAATTTAGGAAAATATCTGGTATGTATCAATTCATGCGCTTTATGACTACATGGGTATTCCAAATATTTATCATATATCATTTGCACAAATGGATTTTCATGAGCTCTTCTGATTTTTAGATTTCTATCTATAATATCCAATCCCTCTGCTCTTTTCTCCAATACATCTTGTTTTTTTATAGCTTTTGGCTGGCCACCACCACCGATACATCCACCTTTACAAGCCATGATTTCGATTGCATGGAAAAATTCATCTCCAGAACGTATTTTGTCCAGCATCTTTGCTGCTTCTTCCAATCCATGTGCTATACCTATTCTCAGCTCAATATGACCTATAGTGAGCTCAGCTATACGAAATCCATCCCAACCTCTCAGTTCTTGGAATTCTATATTCTCCAGCCTCTCTCCTGTTATCATCTCAATTGTTGTTCTTGTCACAGCCTCTATGACTCCTCCGGTTCTTCCGAATATTATTCCGGCTCCTGAATATTGACCAAAAGGGTTATCGAATTCTCCATCTTCCAAATCTTTTAAATCTATATTTCTATCTTTAAAAATTCTTATGAGCTCTCTGGTAGAAATCACATAGTCAGTATCATAGTTGTCTCCCCGTGAGAATTCCGGTCTGGCAGCTTCATATTTTTTTGCAAGACATGGCATAATAGCTACAGATGCTATATAGTTTCTATCATACCCATTTTCCTTTGCCCAAATATCCTTGAGTAATGTAGAAAATATCTGCATCGGAGACTTTACCGTAGATGGGACATCCACCATATCAGGGTAAGATTGTTCTATGAATTTTACCCATGCAGGACAACAAGAGGTCAAAATAGGGAGTCTTACATCTTCTTCTCTATAAAATTTTTCCAGTCTATCTTGAAATTCTGTGGCCTCTTCCATTATAGTGACATCAGCTGCCCAAGCAGTATCGAAAACATAATTAAATCCTATTTTTCGAAGAGCAGTTATCATTTTTTTCTCCACATTAGCTCCGGGTGGAAATCCGAATGATTCACCAATAGCTACCCTTACAGCCGGTGCGACCTGAGCCACGACCAATTTATTGGGAGTCGATAGATCATTCAAAAGGCTTATCGTATGATCTCCTTCGAAAATCGCTCCAACTGGGCAAATACTCACGCATTGACCGCAATGAGTACAGATTTTACTATCTAATACATGTCTTTCTTTAGGCTTACCACTTATACATTTGACGGGGCATACTCTGGCACATGCCGTGCATCCTATACATTTATTTGTTATTGTAAATTTTAAAAGTTGAATACATTTACCTGCTCTGCATTTATGTTCTTCGATATGTTCTTCTATTTCATCGTAAAATTGGTCTATTGCATCCAATATGAGATTATGTTTTTGATTTAACGTTTTTTTAATATTTTCTGATATATATCTTAATAAATATATATCTCTCATATTAGATTTACCTTTAGATATTCTATCCAAATTTCTCCAAATTCTGTCTATATCAGATTTTACAGCTCTATATTCTTGATAATCACCATCTTCCAGTTTTCCCAGTAAAAATTCTACATAATACCTAGAAAACGATATTATACAATTATCGTCAGAGAGTATTATTATAGTTCTCTCTATTCCCTTTTCAAAACTATCAAAATCTACTACGTCATCCAAATTTTTGCTAGTAAAAAAACCTCCAAATGGAAGTCCAAACTGAGCGGCTTTAAAATTTTTTTTATTTTTTATTCCACCTGCCATTTCTATTACCTGTCTCAATGTTATCCCCACAGGGATATCCAAAACAGAAGGGTTTGCTACTCTTCCTGTTATTCTTACTTTTCTGCCATTGTCATCCAGAAGCTCATTTATTTTGTTTCCGACTTCATTAAACTCCGAATCTAACGACTTTTGTATATTACTTTTTTTGCCATATGGCATTGTCATCCTCCCAATTTTTTAAAATATATTTTTTAAAATAATTATAATTAAATCTTACCTAAACATTTTCCTAAAATACCCTACGAAAATATAAACCAATATGCCGAAAATAATTTTTTTTATTAAAATGCCATTATACAATGGCATTTTCAATGCCTGTTTATAATGAGAAAAATTCAATGTATCACCATATTTTCTATCCATATAGAAAAACATAAATATATCAACAAAGGCTACCGCTCCGGCAATCAATAAAATGTTTATGATTAAATTAACTGATCTGATTATTATTATATTCATAAATCCCTTCTTTCCCTGTTATTTTTTTCACTATAACAAAATCACTATAATTAATATCGAAAAATAATTTATACTTGCACTTGCTTTTCAGTCTGGACATTTCCTCTTTTATAGGCGATTAATCCTCTCAAAAATTTCCTTAAATATTTATCACCACATGTCCTATATATTTTGCTGCTCTCTCCTCTGAGCATTCCGCTAATCTCAGAATTTGTAACTTCAATGTCTCCCATTTTGAAAATAGTAGATATATCTTCCGCCTTAAGTGACAATGCCACCTTTAATTTTTTTAAAACCAAATTATTTGCATTAGTTTTAGAAATTTTTACAAATTTACTTATTTTTTTAGCATTTTCTTCACTTCCACCACGATAATATATGATAAGTCCATTTAAAAATCCATGAAGATATTTATTATTGCAGTTCATAAATTCCCTGGTTTTTTCTCTGCTTAATAATTTTTCTACTTCATCTTCAGTAATTTCTATAGACCCTAATTTAAAAATTTTTTCCATTTTTTTATTACGTAATTTTAATGCATATCTAACATCTTTTAGAACTTTGTTATTTTGCATATTACACCCCTCTATGATATTTTGCAATTTTTATCAGTATCCCTTATAATTTTACTATTTTTATTCTAATCTGTCAATTGCATATAATTAAATATAAAAATTATTTTTTGAATATTTATTTTTACGATATTTATTTTCATTATTTTATGATATAATAAATTTGTTCTTTGGATATTTGAATTTATAAGAAATATATAATTTTAGGATGTGATGTTATGGATACAGCTACTGAAGTTTCAAAATTTACATTTGATTCAACATATATTATACTTTGCTTAGGTATAATTATTGCATTATTTTTTATTTTTGCTTTTATTCTTAAATGGATTTTGGAAACAAACAAAACATTGGATAATCTTAAAAGGATTAACAAAAATTTTGAAGAAAATAATGAACTTTTAAAAGAATTGATTGATGATTTAAATTCAAAAAAAGAAAGACAATCTGAACAACAAAAAATTGAATTTTGAGGGTATCCAAAAATACCCTCAATCATCTGATTAACTTTTTCTATTTAGTGTATTACATTAAAATAATAAGGAGATCTATTTTATGAGACTATCTTTTGAAGAAATTAATAAAGAAATAAAACGTGCCTTTATAAAATACGGCATGACAGAAGAAAAAGCTGAAATATGCGCTAGAATTCATACAGAAACTACTTATGACGGGATCTATTCCCATGGTACGAATAGAGTAGCACGTTTTGTGGATTATATAAAAAAAGGATGGGTTGACATAGATGCAGAACCTACTTTAGAAAAAGAATTTGGCGCTATTCGCATTTATAACGGAAATATGGGGCCTGGTATTTTGAATGCACTGAAAGGTGTCGACGCAGGTATAGAATTAGCTGACAAATACGGTATCGGACTTGTCGGATTAAAAAATACCACTCATTGGATGAGAGGCGGCACATACGGGCTCTATGCAGCAAGTAAAGGCTATATATCTATTATGTGGACAAATACTGAGTCTTGTATGCCTCCATGGGGTGGTAAAGATTGCAAATTAGGGAATAATCCCTTTGTAATGTCGATTCCCGGAACTGATGAATATCCTGTAATCCAATTGGATATGGCTATATCTCAATATGCCTATGGAAAACTTCAAGTTACCAGATTAGCCGGTAAGAAATTACCTTATCCCGGTGGATTTGATAAAAATGGAAATATGACTGATGATCCCGGTGCTATTGAGGACTCTATGAGGACTTTGCCTATAGGATATTGGAAAGGTTCTAGTTTTTCATTTATGTTAGATATTTTAGGGGCAGCTCTGACAGACGGAATCGGTGCTCCTGACCTAGATAAAAAGAATATGGGCAGTTGTGGAGGAGCATCTCAAGTGATAATCATTATAGATCCCAACAAAACTAGTAGTAATGCCGCAATATCCGAGATTATCAATAAAACTGTTGCTCATATCAAAAGCTCTGAACTTTCAGAAAAATCCAGCGGAATACGTGCTCCTGGTGAAGGTACTGTTTCCAGCAGAAAAGAACATGATGAAAAAGGAATATTTGTTGATGACTCTGTTTGGGAAGAAATCAAAGCTTTATAATAACATTTATTCTTTCATAATACAAAAATATATTTTAAATTATAACATACACTCTATAAAAGCTGGTAAAAAATGACAAATACTAAATATAAATGGTATATACTTCTTATTTTATCCGGATTAAATATGTGTACAGGTGCAATTTATGTATGGAGTATATTTAATATTCCGATTATGAATAAAACCGGTTGGTCCTTGACTAATGTATCTTTGGCTTATTCTATATTAGTTCTTTTAATACTAGTTGGAAGTATTATATCCGGAAAACTGCTAAATAAAAAAAATGTCAAGAAACTAATGTGGCTTGGCGTTATATTATGGAGTCTTGGGTGGTTATTAAGTGGATATTCATCATCAAGGATAATGTTTTATTTTACTTTCAGTGTATTGACCGGGCTTGGGAACGGCTTTATATATAACTTGATCATAGCTTCTATCCCCAGATGGTTTGAAGAAAAAAAGGGCTTTGCTCTAGGTATTGTTACAGGTACCGGTGGATTGGCTCCGATTTTGTTTTCTCCACTCGGTCATTATTTAATTAAAAAAGTCAGTGTGTTCAGAGCATTCTCTGTTCTGGGAATCGGCTTTGTTATTTTAACTTTTACATGCTCTTTCTTTTTTAAGTGGCCTGATACAGAAAAAAATACAGAAAATAATTGTGAGAATAAAAAATATATAAAAAGAGAAATAGAGCCTAATGTCTCTATAAACGTATTGAATAGTAAAAAATTTTATTTGCTTTGGGTTATATTTTTTTCTACTACCTGCTCGGGTCTTATCATGTCAGGACATGCCTCCAACATAGGACAGGCAGTCATGGGATTTAGTGAAAAACAAGGTGCCTATCTCGTCATGGTTCTTGCTATAATGAGTTTTTTAGGGCGAATTATTATGGGAATTTTATCTGATAAGATTCATACTCTATATATTGTGTGTGGTATAATCTTAGCTATGCTTTTAAGCATGGTCTGTCTGGGATTTTACAAAAATATAACATTATTTTTGTTATCCTTTTCTATAATCTGTTTTTCTTTCGGAAGTACCATGTGCATTTTCCCCAAAATAATTGCGGAACAATTTGGAGATATTGACCTTGGTAAAAATTGGTCTATTTTCTTTAGTGGCTACACTCTTTCTGCTCTTACAGGGCCAATATTTACATCTATTTGCGTAGAAAAATTTCATAATTATAATTATGCATTTCTAATCTCAGCTATTATATTACTTTTCGGCTTTTTATCATATATAATATTAATAATAAATTATAAAAATAAATCTATTTTGTAAATAAAAAAGTGTTAATATTTAAAATATTAACACTATATTTTTATAGATTCTTTTTTATTTAGGTTTCGCTTCTGTTGGTTTTGCGTCTGCAGGTTTTGTTTCTGTTGGTTTTGCCTCTGTAGTAGCAGGAGCAGCAACAGGTATAGTACCAGGATTCACTGGTTCTGGATTTGCTTGTTGTAATGTATCTTCAGATGCTTGAGGAACATATTTTTTCAAAACATCATTAAGGTTATATTTTGCAATAAAACTGTTGACTAATTTAACCTTTTCTTCTCCCAATCTTTGGTTGAAAATCAATTGTTTTATTTGAGGCATAACGCTTACAACATCAGCATCTGCTCCAAGTTTTTCTTTATTATCTTCATATACTTTCAAAACTTCCTCTTCTCTCACAACAACGTTTGCTTGTGCCAACTTGTTTAGAAAAGCTTCTACTTCTATATTTTCTTTAGCATCAGCTATCAGCTTTTTTTCTTCATCTGTAAATGGACTAGATTTTATTTCTTCAAGTATAGCTTTTTTAACCAATATACTAGCTACGACATTACTATTTCCATTAGCTACCTTCAATTCTTCTTCTGTCAAATTAATTCCTGTGCTGGCAGTAGTAGTTTTAGTATTCCCAGCTCCTAATTCACAAGCACTAAAAACTGCGATTGCAGCTATCAATGCAAACATTTTCTTTAAACGCATAAAAACAGCCTCCTAAAATATTGTAAATTAAAACCCACGTTTTTTTAATTTTTATTTTGTAGCTCCCGTAAGTTCTGTTATTAATTTTTGTTGTGATCTAATTTCATTTTCTACGTCTTTTTTTAGAGCACTATATTTCTTTTTTAAAAGTTTATATTCAGGTGCAAAAAATTTAAAATTTTGATATTTTTCTATTTGTTCTTCTCTTTTTTGAATTTGCACCAGTAAAGCACTTTGCCCTCTTACTCTCTCTTGTGCAGACACTGCCTCTTGTCTTCTTGCTTCCAGAATTTGTCTTTCTTCAGATTGTAAAGCCTCCAAAGAAGCTTCTAGATCAGCCATATTACTGCTATAACTTTCACTTGCTATGCCTATAGACGAAAGTCCGACTAATAAAATACCTGCCAATAAAAACTTTTTCATTAAAAATCATCTCCTTAGAAAATTTTTTAAATAATTTTTGAGTAAAACATTCTCTAAATAGTAAAAATAATATATAATATCTCTAAATTAGAAATAGAACTCAACACTCCCCGAGAAAAATATTCTCTATATGTAAGAGTACCAAATTATAGTTTAAAAGTCAATAGTTTTTAATAAAAAACTTGCAATCTGAATGTTTTAAAAAATTATTTAGCCCCACAAATGGCTAAATAATTCATTTTTTTTAATTTACAAAAGTCAAAAAATAAAATAATAAAACTATTGTATTTGTTATACAATATATGATATAATATGGAAAATAATGGTATATTGATTATGTATCTGAATATTGAATTTATTTGTTTATATAATACTGATTATTTAAATTTTCTGGGGGGAAATTTATGAAAAATTCAATTCTTTCTAAATTAACATTCACAATATGTTTTTTTGTTGTTAGTTTTATTCTTTCAGCAGAAAACAAATTGTCGATTGGATTGGGGTTTGGAGTTTCTAATTTAAATGATTTCTATAGAGGAAGCTCGGTTGTAGCTCCGATACCTATTATTAATGCCAGATATGAAAATTTTTTCTTTGATGGTTTTAATATCGGTTTGGATTTATTTAATGCTGATGCTTTTACTTTTTCTTTGTTTGTAAATCCTTTAGATGGCAATTACCTTAAATCAAAAAAAATGGACGATGGTTATAAGAGTATAGATGATCGTCATTATCAGATAGCTGCCGGAGCCCTGGTTGGTTATGATTTTAATTTCTATGATACTAGAGCTTTGATTTCTATGAGCGGCAGTAGAAAAGGTACCAAAGGAAATGTAAAAATTATTAAACCTTTTACTGTTACAGATAAATTCTATATGATTCCATCAATTAGTGAAAATCTTTATTCAAAAAATTATACTGATTATTATTGGGGAATAGATAGTAACGAATTAGGTGGCAAAATTACCAATACTTACTCTCCTAATATGGCATATTCTACTCAATTAGAATTGGCTATGGAATATTATTTAAATGAAAAAATTACATTACTTGCTTTTATGTCTGTAGAGAAATTTTCATCCGATGTTGAGAGATCTCCTATTATTGATAATAGTACTCTCATGATTATGGGTGCCGGCATAAAGTATTCTTTTTAAAAGTTTATGGCAAAGAAGATTAATTATGATTTAATTATGGATAATCAAATAGAAAATATAAAAGCTGACTTTCTTGATAGAAAGCCAGCTTTGTTGTTGCATACATGCTGCGCTCCTTGTTGTTCCTCTGTAATTGAAATTTTAAAAGATGTTTTTGATATAACTTTGTATTTCTATAACCCCAATATTACCGAAAAAATCGAATATTTAAAAAGATATAATGAATTATCTTGCTATATTAAGCAAAGAAATTATACAATAAAAATTATTAACGGACTTTATTCCCCGGAAAAAGATTTTTTCCCTAACGTAAAAGGGTTGGAAAATACAAAAGAAGGTGGTGAAAGATGTTTCATTTGCTATAATCTTAGATTGGAAGAGACTGGAAGACTAGCAAACAGCATGGGTTTTGACTATTTTTCTACGGTACTTTCTATCAGTCCTTTAAAAAATTCCCAAGTCATTAATGAATTGGGAGAAAATTTAGAAAAAAAATATAAAGTGAAATTTTTACATGGAGATTTTAAAAAGAAAAACAGATTTTTAGAAAGTATCAAAATATCCAAAGAATTCAATCTCTATAGACAAAACTTTTGTGGATGCTGTTTTTCCAAAAGTTAATAAAAATCCGCATATAGTACTGAGACAACTTAGGTTTTTATCTAGTGCTCTATTTGAGAACAAGGGGTCATGACCCCTTGCACTCCGATTTCTATATGCGAATTTTTATTGATTTATTTTATTATTCTACTGTAGAATTCCACTTTAATTCTCCATCTTTTAATTCAATAATTGGTGCTCCTTTTACAGGGTCTCCGTTTTTATCAAAGTTAAACCTACCT
This sequence comes from Fusobacteriaceae bacterium, assembly GCA_031289425.1. Classification (GTDB taxonomy): domain Bacteria; phylum Fusobacteriota; class Fusobacteriia; order Fusobacteriales; family Fusobacteriaceae; genus JAISST01. The sequence continues at coordinate 15,180 of JAITPM010000108.1, read as the reverse complement.
GTTACACCTTTAAACGTCATTTTAGACATAGCTTCTGCTATTTTAGCAGTTTCATCGCTTCCTGCTTCGTTGATAGCTTGTGCCAACACATAAGCACTGTCATATCCCAATGCACTAAATTCATTTAATGATTCTTTTCCATATTTTGCCGTATAATTTTTTACAAAGTTTTGAACTTCTTCTGCTTTATCTTCTGAAGAGAAATGGCTTGTAAAGAATGAATTATTGAAATATTCTTCATTATCTCCCATTTTATCTCCGATTCCACCCCAACCATCTGAACCAAGAAGGATCTTGTCAAATCCTGCATGTCTAGCTTGCGGAGCCAATAGAGCTACTGTTCCATAATACATAGGCACAAACAAAGCTTCTGCATCAGTAACAGCTATATTACCCAATTGTGCAGAAAAATCAATGTCTTCCATAGAAGCGGATGTTTCCTTTGCAACGATTTCTATACCGAATTCTTTACAAGCATCTTGGAATGCAGTGAATAATCCTAAAGAATATTCATCAGCACCACAATATAATACTGCTGCTTTTTTTATGTTCAATTTTGTAGCAGCAAACTTAGCAATGATTCTTCCTTGATAAGAATCCGTAAAACATGTACGGAATACTGTAGGTTTCCCGATAGTCAGAGAATCAGCTGTTCCACTTGGTGTAAGTATTATCATTCCTTCTTTATTGGCTTTTTCAGCAACACCTGAGACAACTCCTGAAGTTACCGGACCTATTATAGCCTTTACTTTGTCCCCAGTCAATTTATTATAAGAATTTATTCCTTCAACGGCATCTCCTTTATCGTCCAAATATGTAGGAATCAATTTTTTACCACCGAGTACTCCACCCTTAGCATTAATTTCCTCAATTGCGAGTTTCAGTCCATTCACGACAGCTTGTCCATAAACTGCTACTCCACCTGTTGTAGGAGCAATAATTCCTATAGGTATTCCTTCCTCTGCCTTAGAGGCTTTTGCTTTTGTAGAAAAAGTTAATCCTACTAATAAAACAAATACAACCATCAAAAAAGAATAAAATCGTTTCATCATTTATTTATTTTCCTCCTCGTTTTTTACTTTGAAATTTAAAAATATTTAAAATATCAAAGTATATTTTAAAATTATCATTTATTATAGTATATTTATGTTCTTTTGTCAATTTTTAATTTTCTTTGTGTAAATATAATAGTAGCTTCCACTTTGAAGATTTTATTATATGTTTATGCTCTATAATTTCCCAATATTTTTAAATATATTTTCTATATGAAAAGGTTTTCTATAAATCTATTTTTCACATAAATAATTTTTTTATATTTTTGCCCTTAAACTTTACCTTTTGATTTATAAACGAAAAAAATGTTATATTTCGTATTGACAATTTTAATTTTATAAGCTATATAATCTATTATAAAAAGATGAAAACGTTTTAAGAAAGAGGCTTTCTATGAGAATAAATGATGTCGCTAAAAAGGCCGGTGTTTCGCTAGCTACCGTATCAAGAGTCGTCAATGGTAAGAAAGTAAAAAAAGAAACAAAAGAAAAAGTTGAAAAAATAATATCTGAGCTAAATTATACTCCGAATTTTATGGCTAGCAGTCTTCAGCGCACAAAAAGTAATATGATTCTAGTATTGGTTCCTGCTATTTCCAATCCATATTATTCTGCTATATTAGAAGGTATAGGTAATACATCCAAAAAATTTGGATATAACATAATCTTAGGAAATAGTTATTGGTCTGAAGAACAATTACTGGATTATCTCACTCTTCTAAATAAAAGACTTATAGATGGTGTTATCCTTTTAGAACGAATTTCTAAAAAAAAGATTATTGATAAGATAAAAAACGAAAATTATTACAATAAAATTGTCCAATGTAGCGAATATTTCGAAGATAATGACCTTTCTTATGTGACTATAGACCACAAAAAAGCTGCCTATGAAGCTGTGAGTCACCTTATTTCTATAGGAAAAAGAGAGATCTATTTATTCTCTCTAAATAAGGATTATACTTACGTTACTTTAAGAAAGGAAGGGTATTTAGATGCCTTAAAAGATAATAAAATTGATTTTTATCCATCCAATGAAATTTTACTAGACGAATTATCAATCAAAAATGCACAAAAACATATGGAGATTTTCATAAGAAGTCGAGAAATAAAAAATGTAGGTATTTTTGCTATATCAGATATTATCGCTATAGGGGCATTAAAGGCTATCAAAGAAAAAAATATAAAAATTCCTCAAAATATAGCTATCGTCGGTTTTGATAATATAGAATTTTCCGCTGTTACTGATCCATCTTTGACGACTGTATCTCAGCCCGGTTATGAATTAGGTGCCGAATCTTTCAAATGTCTTTTGAGGAAAATAAATGAAGAAAATCTTCTTCCGGAAAAAATTATATTACAACACGAACTAATCGTCAGAGATAGCACAAATAAAATTGTATAATTTTCAGAATTATTGCCATTAATATTTTATTTACATATATTAATTTATTAAAATAATTTTATTTTAGGAGGTATTGATATGAAAAAATTTTTAACTGTAATTATCGGACTTTTTCTAATTAGTTGCTTGGCATTTGCTGCAGGTGGTAAAAAAGTGTTAGGTGTCCTTACACCAAATGCAACTCACGGATTTACTGGTGAAAGTATCCAACATGCCAGAGCTGCTGCTGAAGAATTGTCAAAGAAAGAAGGCTTTGAGTACAAATTTTTAACTTCTCAAGAATCTTCTGAACAAAACAATCAAATTGATGGTTTAATCAATGAAAAAGTTGATGCTATTGTTCTATGGCCTCACAATGGTAATGAACTTAGATCTGCTGCTATAAAAGTAACAGAAGCTAAGATTCCTTTGATCATATATGACAGATTGATCGATGGATTTGCACCTACTGCTGAAGTTATGGGCGATAACGTTACTATCGGACAACTGGCTGGAAAATATTTTAGTAATTTTTTTGCTGAAGATTTGAAAAAAGGCAAAGTAAATATCCTTGAATTCAAGGGAGATAACTCTACTGTTCCTCAACAACGTTCTGATGGATTTATGGAAACTGCAGACAAGAATTTTAACGTAGTACAACAATTCAGTACTGATTGGCAAAGAGCGAAAGCTAGAGAACAAATGGAAAATTTCCTAAACAACGTAAGTAAAGAGGAAGTAGAAAGTGTAAAGGCTATATTTACTCATGATGATGAAGTTGCTCTTGGTATAATAGACGCTATAATTGCTTATACTGGTAATAAGAAAATAAATGTTAAGCTTATAAGTGGTGTAAGTGGAAGTAAAGATTTATTAGTTACATTTGATTCATTATTAAAAGATAAAGGAATCAGTCAAGTTACTTATTTATTCTCTCCATCAATGGTAAGAGATGCGGTTAAAATGGGAGCCGATATACTAAATGGTAAAGAATTTCATATTAAAAAAGCTGCTAACGGACAATATTTAATACCTACAGCAGAAGTTGATAATAAAAATTATAAAGAATTCCAAAATTCAGAAGCATATAAAGTAAGATACAGTTTATAAATCTTAAATCACAATAAGGGGGCTTGCCCCCTTATTAATAAAAATAGGGGGTGAAACAATTGCTGCTGAAAATGAAAAATATATCCAAATATTTTGGGCCTGTTGCAGCATTAACAGATGTTTCATTATTCGTAGATACAGGAGAAATTCATGGCCTTTTAGGGGAAAACGGTGCCGGTAAATCCACACTTATGAACATACTGGCGGGTACATATCAGTCATCTTCCGGAGAAATATATTTTGATAATAAAAAATTAGAATATCTTACTACGAAAAAAACGCAATCTATCGGGATCAGATTCATTCATCAGGAATTAAACCTAGTTAATGACCTGAAAGTATATGAAAATTTATTTTTAGGTGAAGAAATAACTGGAAGATTTGGTATTCTGAATAGGAAAGAAATGATAGAGAAATCACAAAAAGTGTTGAAATCAATGAATATTGATATAGATGTTACAGAAGAAGTTACAAATTTGGATACTTCCAGGAAACAACTTATTGAAATAGCAAAAGCCCTTTTGTTCGAAGCAAAACTTATAATAATGGATGAGCCTACGACTGCTCTCACAAATAAAGAAATTGATATGCTTTTTGATATAATGAGAAAACTTAAAGAACGAAACATTTCTATGATATATATATCGCATAAAATGCCTGAACTATTTACTGTTTGTGACAGATATACTGTACTTAGAGATGGAAAATTAGTCCAAAGCGGATTTTTTAAAGATATAAATGAAAGAAAAGCAACGGAACTTTTGGTTGGAAAAAATATATTAGATGAAAAAATAGAAAAAGAACAAATATCTTCTGATGTTCTTATGGAAGTCAAAAATATAGCAGGCATAGATAAATTTTATAATATATCATTTACTTTAAATAAAGGTGAAATAATAGCTATTACCGGTCTCCATGGCGATGGCAGAGATCATTTAGCAGAAGCACTATATGGTGTGTGCAAAATTGATTCCGGTGATGTCTTCATAAATAATAAAAAAATATTTTACAAAAATATAAAATCTACAATAAAAAATGGTATTTCTATGGTACAACGTAATAGAAAAGAACGATCAATAATAAAAGATATGAGTATTTTGAATAATTTTTCCATATCAAAATTTGTATCAAATGTAAAAAGTAAATTTGTAAAAGATAAAATTGAAATAGATAATTTCAATATTCGAAAAAATGATATGTCCATAAAAGTAGATAGCCATAACGATTATATTACATCTCTTTCCGGCGGCAATCAACAAAAGGTAATCATTGCCCGTTGTCTGGAATTGAATACTGATGTTATAATCCTAGACAACCCCACTCAAGGTGTTGACGTTGGGGCAAAATTTGAAGTTTATAAAATAATAACCCAATTGGCTAAGGAAGGCAAGGGGATAATAATGTTTACATCTGAATATCCGGAAATATTTAAAGTTGCTGATAAATGCCTCATAATGTATAGAGGAATGATAAATAAAGAAATGACAAGGGATGAATTCAACGAAATAGATATTATGGAATACGCTACCGGAGCCAAGATGGCAGAAAATAAGACGGGGGAAAACAAGACGGAGGGAAACAATGAAACAATTGACAAATAATAAATTTGATATCAAAAAAATGTTTAAAGAAAATACATTTATATTCTCTTTTATTGTTATCATAATAATTGCAACATATTTTAATAAATCCTTTTTATCTTGGACCAACATGTCCACACTTATGCTCCAATCATCTATAAAAGGGATAATAGCCCTTGGAATGGCATTAGTTATAATATCCGGTCAGATAGATCTATCAGTAGGCTCTCAATGTGCCCTTATATCAGGGCTTGGAGTTGCTGTACTAAACAAAACTACTAATCCGTGGTTAATGTTTATATTTTGTATATTTATGGGATTGGTTTTGGGGACAATAAACGGGATTATCACCACTAGGGGTAAGATAGCACCATTTATAGTTACCCTTGCTACAATGATAGGTTATAGATCTATTATAGTCCAACTGGGACAAGGTGGTCCTTTCAATATAGATGGGGCTATTAAAGCATCAACTTCTCCACTAGTTCTCTGGATACGCCGCTTGCCTTTTGGCATAAAAGGAGACATACTCATGAGTTTTAGAAAGATTGCTGCTGGAAAAGTTTTTGGTATTCCTAATCTTGCTCTTATTTTTGTTATAGTAACAATATTTATGACTATTTTTATAAAGTATAGTAAATTCGGAAGATACGTATATGCAGTTGGTTCCAATGAAACAGCTACTTTTCTTACCGGTGTAAATGTATTAAACATAAAGACTATGTGTTTTGTAATAACTGGTTTATTGACTGGTATATCTTCATTTTTATTGGCATCACGTCTTACTTCTATTACCGCTGCCAATGTTGGAAATCAGTTTGAAATGGATGCCATTGCTGCTGTTGCCATAGGCGGAACCTCAATGGCTGGTGGAAGAGGAAAGATTGTAGGCACATTTCTTGGTGCTATAATGCTTCAAATGATAGAAGGAATTCTGGTAGCAGCACATATACCACCTTTCTTGGTAGGTTTGGTTAAAGGTGTGATAATTATACTTGCAGTTGTATTCCAAAGAAAAAGTGATTAAGGGGGTATTATGAAATTAGGATTTTTGACAGGTATTATGGGAGATATTCCCATAGAAGAAAAGATAGAATGGGCTCATCAGATAGGATTTGAAGCTCTAGAAGTCTCGTGCTGGCCCAAAGATAACGATAGAGATTATTCAGGTAGTGATATAGACGTGGTGAACCTAGATGAGGCTTATGCATTGAGATTAAACGAACATCTAGGTAAAAATAATATAGAGATTACAACATTAGGGTATTATGATAATAACCTTGATAATGACCTGGATAAAAGGAAAAAATATAATAACCATCTGCTAAAAGTAATAGATGCAGCCAGCTTATTAAGAATTAAAAATGTGGGTACTTTTATAGGAAGAGATATGACTCTTTCTATTGAAGATAACTTTCCTCTAATGGAAAAGGTTTTTACCCCTATATTAGAATATGCTAAAGCAAAAAATATAAATATAATAATAGAAAATTGTTCTATGCCCGGATGGCATAGAAGCGGTTGGGCCGGGACTATCTCTTATTCACCTGAGTTATGGGATGAAATGTTTGCGAGACTTCCTTTTGATAATTTCGGTTTAAATTATGACCCTTCACATCTATTATGGTTGGGAGTAGATTATATCCAAGCCTTAAAGGATTATAAAAATAAAATTTTTGCCGTACATGCAAAAGATACAGAGATTTTCCCTGAGAAATTAAAATATTACAGTATCTTAGGAAAACAACTTCGCAGAGAACATTGCTGGGATTTTGGATTCTGGAGGCATAGAATGCCTGGCAAAGGTAATATTGATTGGGATAAGTTCATAGGAGCTTTGAAAGAAATAGGCTATGATGATGAGCTTGTAATAGAACATGAAGATTTAGAATATCAAGATACTCTTGAATTGGTCAAAGAAGGTCTAGACCTTGGATACAAATTCTTAAAAAATAAGATATAGTCATTACATGGAGGTAATAAATGAAAAAAGTGAGAGTCGGAATAATCGGTGGAGGAGCTGTAGTAGAGAAAAGACATGCCCCTGAATATACTGAGAATCCTAATGCAGAAATTGCTGCTTTTTACGATATAAATACATCTAGAGCACAATTTTTAGTTGATAAATTTGGTGGGAAAGTAGCCAAAAGTTATGAGGACATTATAAACGATCCTACTATAGATGCAGTCAGTGTCTGCACTCCCAATAATACCCATGCAGCCATCTCTATAGCTGCTATGAGAACCGGTAAGCATGTTCTTTGCGAGAAACCTATGGCGATATCTTCCGCAGAAGCCAAGGATATCTTAGATGTACAAAAAGAGACTGGTAAAATATTCATGATGGGACATAACCAAAGATTTACCAAAGCACATATTCTGGCAAAAGAAATTATAGCCAGCAAAAAACTCGGTAAAATAATTACTTTTAGAACTGTTTTTGGACACGGTGGTCCTGAATCTTGGAGTGTAGAATCAAAAAATACGTGGTTTTTTAGAAAGGATAAATGTGAATTCGGTGTATTAGGAGATTTAGGTGCCCACAAGTTGGATTTAATAAGGTTTTTGACCGATGATGAATTTCAAAGTGTATACTCTGTAGGTGGAGTGCTACATAAGACTTTCGAGGATGGCAGCCCCATTGAGGTATGTGATAACGGTATTGCAACCTTAAGAATGAAGAATGGAGCCATAGGAACTGGTACTTTTAGTTGGACTTTCTACGGTGAAGAGGATAATTCTACGGTTCTATATTTAGAAAAGGGTATAATAAGGATTTATGCTGACCCAAAATATCAAGTTATAGTTATTCACAATGACGGCAACATAGAAAAATATGAGACTGATGCTATTCAAACCAACGATAACCAGACAAAATCCGGCGTTATTGATGCTTTTATTGAGACTATCATAGATAATAAACCATCACCTGTCTCAGCTTTTGATGGATTGCAATCTATCAAGATAATCGACGCTATTATGGAGTCTTTTGAGGTTGGGAAAGAGGTTGTATTGGGATAGATTTATATGTATAAAATAGGGGCAAATGTAAGGTGTAAAAATAGAATTATAAAATGACTATATTGACAAGGGGGAGCATGCCCCCTTGTCGTATATTTATCTAATATTAGTTTAGCATAAACATAAACTTATCAAATTTTAATAAAACAATTTCTATTTCTTCCAAAAATCAAATAACAATTCCAAAAAAAATAATAGAACATTTAGGATTTGGAAAAGAAGCTTCAATAAAAATAATAGGGAATTCTCTGATTGTGACTCCCATTAAAGAAACAACGGGAGAATTTTCAGAACAAATTTTATCCGAATTAATAGCGGAAGGGTATTCCGGAATGCCTCTTTTAGAAGAATTCAAAAATAGACAAAATAAGATACGACCTGCTGTTCTAAAAATGTTAGATGAAATAAAAAAAGAAGATTGTGTAAAATTATCTGAAGTTTTTGAGGATAATTAAAATGACAGAAGTCGTATTTTCTCCATCTTCCGCTAGATATTTTAAAAAACTAAAAGATAAACAACTGAAGAATAAATTTAAAGGTGCCATAGAATTAATATCTAAAGATTATACTATAGGAAATTTAAAAACTGGAGATTTAACTGGAATAAACAGATATGATGTTTATTATAATAAAACTAATTATGAATTAGCCTACAAAGTCGAATTCCATGAAGATAAAATAATAATCGTATTATTAGCTGGTACCAGAGAAAATTTTTATGATGAATTAAAAAAATATATAAAGAACATTTAGCAATAAGATTGTAACTATTTGATTTTCCTTATATATATTCCGTTTTTATACTCTTTTTCGGATATCAAATCCCCTTTTTCATCGTACTCTTTACTGATACCATCTATTTTATCATTTTTATAATTTTCTACATATCTAAAATTGCCATTTTTATCGTATCCCTTCCACTGTCCTTCTTCTTTTCCGGGATCATGTGTTTCTATTGACGCAATTACTCCTGTCTCATAATATTTTATATGATCTCCGACTGTTCCATCTTTAAAAAATTCTTCAGACATGATTGCTCCACTTTCAAAATACTTTTTATGACATCCATCTTTTTTACCGTTTTTATAAGTTTCTTCAGACATGACTGCACCACTTCTATAATATTCTTTCCAACATCCATATTTCATACCATCTTTATAATATTTTTCATAAAAAATTTGTCCTGTCTCATAATATTTCTTTATCGTTCCTGTGTATAGTGTAGATTCTCTTCTGTTATAAATTAATCCATCTTTTTTTATCACCAGTTTTAAATAAACAGGAGGTTTAAACACGAAGATATAAATTGCTAAAATTATAAAAACTACTCCTATTGTTTCCATGGAACAATTCTCCTTTTAGAAGTTTTCAATATTGAGATAATTCCCAGTAAAAGTGTATATAAAAGTCCATTTAAGATTATTTTATTTCCTATTCGCCAAAAATAATGAAACTAAATAGTAGTATTAAAATATTACTTTTTTCATATGATTCTCCTAATGATTTAAGTTTAGCATAAACAAACAGTTATCTAATCTCTTACTTCTTCAAATCCCTCTCCATGTATAAAGCACCTTCTATAGGATTATAAACATAAGCAGATATCTCATAAAACCCATATTTTTTATACAAATTCTGAGCCATTCCCATTTTTTTCAATGTATCTAATCGCATCTTTTCATAACCACATTTCTGAGCTTCCCCTATAATTATTCCAACCAATGTCTCACCTATTTTATAGCCCTTATATTTATCCTTAACATACAATCTTTTCATCTCACAAATATTACTTTCAATTTTTTTTAATCCGACCGAACCAACAACCTCATCACCATTCTTTGCAATGAAAAAGGCTCCATATGGTTTTTCATATTTTAGTGGAAAATTTTTCAGTTCATCCTCAATATCTTGAAAAGATAGATCTATATCTACCCAATTTATATATTCTTTTATTAAGTTTTTAGTATCTTCTATTTCCTGTTTGTCCAACTTTTTATATTTAATAATCATATCACTCACTATCCACTATTTTATTAAATATTTTTTCTCCAAAATTTCCCAAAACTCTAAATAAAAACATAACAAATATATGAGGTATCAAAAGTGGAAACACATAATATGTTATTATTCCTAAAAAAATTCCATCATCCCAAAGAATATTATCTTTTCTTGCAATATATTGCATAAACACGAATAATATTAATGATATCGGATATGTAATAAATCTAAAATAGTATTTATTTTGATTTAGAGTATAATTATAAGAATTTATATCAGAATAGCTTTCACTCTTTAGAAAATCTGGGATTTTATTTCCATCTTTGGCATCATATAATACTTTCCGCCATTTCATACAATTATAAGATTTTATAATGTATTCTCTTTTTTGTCCATGTGACTCAAAAATAAACTTAAGCAATCCATAACCCTTCCATTTTAGCCGTACAAGTGAAGAAATATCTTCTGAAAATATTATTTTATCATCTTCATCAAAAAGAATCACCTTCATTTCTTGCTCTTGCGTCAATGCCAAATGACATTTTATTTTTTGTTTATATATCTTTGCATACACGATTGTCTCAAAGTATGTAGAGATTCCATTTCTATTAAAAGGTGAAGTGGCATCAATATAAATTTTGGGAGACTCTCCCACTTTTTTCTTAAATTCTTTTTTATTACTCAAATAAGCAGTTGCCAAATCTTCAGAATAACCGACTATAATGTTAGAATTTATATTTGATAATACAGTCAAAACTCCGACAATATCTTCATGCTTCATATAAAAAATCTCATTACTATTATCATCAAAATATATAACTATAGATGTAACATTATTAGTATTTTTCGCATATACCCAAGTTACTCTTGCGATAGGCATGAGAAATATAGCAGTTCCATCATCATTATAGATCCAGTTTTTAGTAATCCATAAATTACCATAATGTCTTCTATTAGCTTCATCAGCAAATTCATTGTCGAACTGTTCTTGGTTCTCATTAACATCTCCCAATGATGCAAATCGGTTCCAAGCATTTTGCATACATCTCAATCCCCATATTTTCCCAATACATAATAATATTAAGGGAAGTCCAAAAGACAGGATATATGACATTTTCTTCAAATAACAATATATTAAGTACGATATTCCTATTAATATAAAAACCGTCAAATATATGATATTTTTTCTTTTATTTTTTTTAAGTTTATCCAAATATATATGCATAGTTTCATCCTTTGAATTATAAATAAAATTTTTTTAAATAATATTCTTCAAAATCATCCTTTGTCATTATATCTATAGCATCATATAAAATATTACTATATGTTTCTAATTGTTCCTTCAACATCAAAATATTATATGTGTTTCTTGATATTCTCTTGATTCAGTATAACTATTCTTGTCTGCATTGTATACCAAAATAAATTTTTTCTTAATTGATAGCCAATCTTTTAAATCACAAGAAATTTGATTATTTTTAAATTCTTCAATAATTCCTATAAAATATTCAAAACATTTCAATCTAATTCCCCTATTTTCCTTATTATTATTTTTTACAATTCCATCATCAAATTTCATCATCATTATGTTATTATTTTCCATCATTTCACTAGATACTATAAACAACTCCATATTCTTTTATGTTTATTCCATTTATTTTCATATTTATCACCACTTTTTAGCCTAGTTAATAATTCGAACTTAATCTTATCTTACTTACTTCTTCTATATAATTATACCATGTTTTATCTCAATATTCATCAATATTTTGACATATCCCAAAAATATCTCTAATAGTACAATTTTCTATTAGAGATATAATGAATTTTATTTGCTCCCAAAGCTATTTAACAAAGAACATTAACTATTAATATTCCCTAATAAGCCAATTGGTTATCCATTTCTATTTTATTCAATACTGCATCATATTTCTTTTGTAAATTCAACCATAATTCTGATGACACTCCCACCATATTTGATAATTTTTTTGCTAATTCATTAGAAATATTTGCATCACCATTTATTATATCATTTATTATCTTAGGCGTGATCTCAAGTTTTTCTACGAATTCCTCTTGAGTTATATTATAATCTTCAATCAATTCTTTTATATAATATCCAGGATGAAAAACAATTGTATTCTTGTATTCTATTTTATTTATAATGTTTTGTCACCATCATACTCATCACCTTTAAATCACTTTTTATGCATTAATAATATCTAAAAAACACATTTCCTCTCTTCACATTTGAAATATTTATTTTTATTGCAGAAAATCAATGCTTTTTAATTGAATATTGTTTTTTAGGCATTTTAATTATTTTTCTCTATTTTTATATTTAACCCGATTTTTAACCTGCTTCGTAACAGAATATTAAATCTCCGTATCCGTGTTAACGCACATATCATACCATTTTATTTTTTTATGTCAACCAACATTATTTTTACTATTTTTAATCAAACACTATCAAATACAAGACCTATCCCAACCCAAAATACCTCTCCAAGTACCTAGCAACCCCATCATTCCGATTACTCTCAGCCACATGGTTAAATCTCACTTTAAGACTCTCCATAGCATTCTCCATAACTACAGGATGCCCTACACTCTCTAGCATATTAAGGTCATTATCCCCATCCCCAAATGCCATTATTTCATCAGTAGATATCCCCAAATTTCTAGCAAGCAACTTAACTCCATCACCTTTAGTAGCATTTTTATCTACTACATCCAGACAAAACGGTTGAGATATAGTGATATCCAAATCCTTTGCAAAATCTTCTTTTAACATTTGTTCTTTTGCTTTCAATATTACATCTGGCTCTCCCTTAGCCAAAAGCTTTGACATCTTTGGATAATAATCCATTTTTATTATTTCCTTAACCGAAAAATATTTATTCTCTAAAGATACTATTCTACCTGAATCCAGAGAATGTATATAAATATTATTTTCATCAAACCCGTTATAATTTATGTTTCTATCTATCAAAAATTTAACTATTTTTTCTACAGTATAATCTTCCATTGGAGCAGAAAAGATGACATCACCAGATTCATTATAAATATTTGCTCCATTATTGCATATGAAATACATCCTTATTCCTAATTCATTTCTAAATCTTGTAACTGATACTACACTTCTTCCAGAGGCAATAGCAAAATTAATGCCCATTTCAGTTAATTTTTTTATAGTTATTTTGGTTTTATCTGATATTTCAGAATTTTCATTTAATAATGTTCCATCCAAATCGCAGACTACTAATTTAATCATAATGTTGACTCCTAAAACTTTGATGTTATGTAATATCTTCCCAGTCTAATTCTTTTCTCACCCGATCTATTTCTTTATAGCAAAATTCTACAAATTTTTTATAGTTTTTTGCTTTTTGGCTAAACAAACATCTTCTAAGGGAAAGCAATATATTTTCCCTAAACTTCTTTGTTATAAAAAATTTTCTAGTTCTATATTCATCAAAGTCAAATAATAGAATTTCTTTTTTTTTATTTATTAGTGCATTGGCAAAAGAAAAATCGTCAGGAAAAATACCGTTTTTACATAGTTTTATGAAAATATCAAAAAATTTATTAAATATCTCTACATGTTCTTCATAGTTCTCTGCATAAGTCTCTAAAATTTCTCCACCATCTTCCGTAACAATTATAGATGCTACCTGAAGTAATGAATATCTAGCTTTTGCAGTAAAAATTGGCCTCACATGATTAATATTCAATTCATCTAATTCATTTGATATTCTTATATTTCTATCAGCTTTATCTTCCCTAAAACCTAAGGCTAATAATTTTCCACGTCTTCCATTTAAAACAAATTTTTTTATATAATATTTCTTGCCATCAATTTCTTCTACAAAAACATATCTTTTATTTTTATGATTTTTTATACAATGCTTTTTATCATCATAATTTTTGTCCAAATATTTTGAAAATATACTTGTGTCCATCTTCCACCTACACCACTCTTTAAAAAATAATATACGATACTAGTCAAATATATTTAAAATCGTCTATATGAATTTCTTTTTCCCAACCAAGTTCCTTTACGACTCGTCTAACTTCCATAGATGCAAATTTATAAAATTCTTCATTTTTTTCTCTTATTTTTGCACAATTACGCCAAAGTTTTAAAATCATATATTGTTTATATTTTGAAGTTAAAACTAATTTTATTCTATATTCATCCAAATCTAATAAAAAATATTTACTATCATTATCAAACGTCATCCCGCCAAAATTATAATCTTCAATATATATTTTATTTTGGGTTAGTTTTATAAAAATATTATAAAAACATTTGAATTTATCTATGTGTTCCTTAAATTTATCTATATATTTATCAATCGTAACACCACAATATTTAGTTATTAACAATGATTCGATTTTTAACAGAGAAAATCTTTTTTTACATATACAAAGAGGTTCTGCATGTGATACTCCTATTTTCATTAATTTTTTAGAAATTTTTGCATAATGATCGGCTTTGTCTTCTCTTATTTTTAAAGCAGTGGCTATTCCACGCCTATTGGTAAGAGAATATTTTTTTATAAAATATATTTCACCATCTATTGTTTCATTAAATACAAATCTTTTATCTTTATGATTTTTTATACAATTAGAAAAATTATTAAATTTTTTACCAAAATATTTTAAAAAAACAGAATAATCATCCACAACAAACATCTCCAATATTTAAATAATAATTTTACTCTATTCATTGCTGTTTGAATAACTAAACTATGTGCTTTATATATTTGAATTTAATCAATATTCAAAATTTCATCAATTTATAATAAAAATATGCAATCATCATATTTGTTTATGCCAATTAAATTCTAAACAGAAATTCCATTGAAAATCAGGCCATTTTTTTAATTTTATCTATTTAGATCTCTATCATCATATAAATTCAAATTTAGATCAAACAATTTATTTATACCAAGCCCACACCAAAAACAAGTAATCAAATATAATTTTGTTCCGAAAAACATAGTTATATCTGATAGACCATTTACTTCTGATG
>JAITPM010000121.1 GCA_031289425.1 Fusobacteriaceae bacterium | reverse complement strand
TTTTTTTGTTTTTCCTTCCTTGTCACTTTCTTCTTTACTCTCTTTTTCTATACGTTTCTTTAGATTTTTTTCATGTAATACCTCAATTCCTTGTTCCTCTATACTATTTAAAAGTTCTTCTATTTTTTCTGAAGGTATATCAAAACCCATTAATTTTTCATTAATTTCCTCATATGTTATATATTTGTATTTTGAAGCCTGCGCTACTATATCTCTTATGGCGTCATAAATTTCCGGATTTTTCATTAGTTCTCTCATTATACAAATCCTCCTCAACTAATATGAAAAAATACTATTTCTTCATATTTCTTATAAATATTTAACATATTCGCAAAATCATTACATTCTATTATTTCTATCTCTAATCTTCCGATTTTGACTTTGTCTGTCAAATTAGTTATATTCTTTTTATAGTTTTCTATCTCTTCTATAACCCATGCTCTAAAAATGTCCGCTAATTTTGTGGTTCGTTCTTTTTCATTATTAACTGTATCAATAGATAAACAAATTATTTCGTCTAAAATTTTTTCTTCTTCTTCACTCATATCTCCAAGATTTTTCAAATCCATACATACTTTTATAGGTTCATTAAAATTACAATCTTCTAAATAATAAAATATTTTTTTACTGAGTGTTCCTTTTATTTCTTTTAATTTGAAATATTTATAATTATTTACATCTCTCAATATCTCTACAATTGTCTCTTTTTCCAATTTTGTAACAATTTTATTCTCATTAAAATTCGTTATTTCACTTTTATACTCATTCGCAAAAGGTTTTATATCCTTTGCATTGGATACGACTAATTCTTCGATTAAAACGTTTTTATCTATTCCCAAAGATTTAGATAATTTGTCTATATATAAACTCTTCTCTAATCTATCTTCTACATTTTTAAAAAACTCTTTAAATTTTTTTACAAAATTTTGTTTTGAAATATGATCCGACAAATCATAATCTTTCGCATAATACTCATATAAAAAATCATAAATTTCCAGAGAATTTCTTACTACATCTAAAAAAGCTTCTCTTCCATAGAGTTTTAAAAACTCATCAGGGTCTTTTGCTCCCTCAAATTTTATTACTCTCACTATAAATCCGAGATTTTTTAAAATAAAACCCGCTTTCTCTGTAGCCATCTGCCCGGGAGGATCTGAATCAAACGAAATAAGTACATTTGATGTATAATTTTTTAATAATTTTGCCTGCTCTTCTGTAAGAGCTGTGCCCAAAGGCGCTACTGCTACATCAAATCCGTATATTGTAGCAGATAATACATCCATATATCCTTCCATTAATATAGCATATTTCTTCTTTTTTATAATATTTCCACGCTCAATGCCATATAAGTTTTTACCTTTTTTAAAAATCGGTGTATCCTGCGAATTTATATATTTAGGAATATTTTCCCCGATTTCAATAGTTCTTCCACCGAATGCAATTACCTTTCCAGCCGTAGAATATATTGGGAATATAATTCTTCCTCTAAAAAAATCATAGCTACCCTTATCATTTTCTCTTATAAGACCCAATTCCAGCAATTCTTCTTTTGTGTATCCCATAGATAGCAAATAATCATTAAGAATACCCCAGCCAGTTGTTGGTGCATATCCAATACCGTTTTCCCTTATAATCTTGGGGTTCATCTCTCTCTTAGATAAATATTCCAATGCCGGTTGTGAATGGTTTTCAAATATGTTATTCTTATAAAATTCATAAGCATCTTCCATTATATTATAATATCTATCATATTTCGCATCTTGCTTGAAATTTGAATCAATAGTTTTAACAGAAATATTATATTTTTGAGCTAATTCCACAGCAGCTTCAGAAAACGTTATTTTTTTGTATTTTGAATAAAAACTTATGGGATTTCCACCAAATCCACAAACAAAACAGTGACATATATTTTTGTTGGGATTAACTATAAAAGATGGATTGGTATCATTATGCTCAGGATTTGGGCACAAACCTTTATAGTTAGCACCGGTTTTCTTTAATTCCACAAATTCTCCAACTATATCTTCTATATGCAATTTTGATAGCAACAAATCTATGTCTTCATTTCTAATTCTCACAACATCTCCCTAAATAATTAAATACCCATACTAAAATAGACCATTATAAAATAAAGTATATTACTCTATAGTATATTATATTTTATACAAAATATCAATCGCTAAAATTAATTTTTTTTACGTAAAAAGAGAGCCTATTCTTTCTAGGCTGCTCTTTTGTTGCACATTGGTGTTAAAATAATTTTTCTAATTCTTTTTGTGCCTCGATATTTATATAATCATATTTTATTTTTTCTTTCAATTCATCGAAGTTTCCATCTTTGAATTTGATTTCATTTATTTTTTTAAATATGAAACACCTATTTCCTATTATTTTATATGAAACATTATTTAGATCAGCCTTATAAATTTCGTCGGACAATTCTTTTAAATTACCTGCTGAAGGTGCATTAGTAATGTATCCATCAGTTGTAATTCCAGTAAACACCCCGCTATTAACTCTTGGATTTATTTCTTTTAGTTTTAATAATTCTGCATCACCATCAGAAATCTTTTTTATCATATCATCAATTTCTTTTTTTGCATTATCTAATGTTTTGGCAGATAACGTAGGAAGTAATATAATATGACTAGCCCTAGCCTTATTTTCTTCTTTATTTATTTCTTCCACATAGATAATATGTTCTCCATATTTAGTTGATACTATATTCGGGAAAATTTTCCCCGGTTCGCCAGAAAATACAGCATCTGAAAATGGTATCTCCATTTGCTCCCTATTAAACCATCCCAATTCTCCACCAACTGATGCCGTTCCATCTTGGGAATTTTCTTTTGCCATTTCTTTAAAATTATCAACTGTTACTTTTTTTAATAATTCTGAAGCTTTCTTTTTTGTATTTTGTTTATCTTCTTCAGAAAAGTCGATATCGAGAACCGATATTTCTGCATCAGCACTCGCTTGCGTATCATATGATGCTTTGTTAGTTTTAAAATATTCTTCTAATTGAGCGTCTGTTGGATTTATCTCAGATTTTATTTTATTAAAATACCCAATCTGATATTCAGCCATTTGTCCATCCAAAGGTAAATTTTCATTTACTGTTATTCCATTCTCCTTGGCAATTTTTACTAAATTTATTTGTTTTTTGTATATTTCTCTCGCTTGTTCATCGGCTTTATCTTTATCTCCATTGACATAAGGCCAAAACCTTAATGCAAATTTTGCAAGTGCAACATTGGATATAGAATATCCATCTTCATTCATAGCTTCTTTTTCGACAAAACCTTCATAGTTACTATTAATATCCGTAAGTTTTACAGATTTTTTTGCCTTTTCGAGCAGTATAAAATAATTTGTCATTGCCTCAGTTTGTTTTATATTTGTTACGATGGCTTCTCTAAATTTTTCTAATGTTTCTCCAGAAAATTTTAGATTTGGGTCTTCTTCATAGAATTTTTTTATTTGTTCGTCTGTAGGATCTGCTGTATCTTCCCTTAATTTTTGAAGAAATTTTTCCAATTTTAAATCATTTTCTATTTCTTCTCTATATTCATCCTTTGTCGCATATCCGTTTATTGTCAACCATTCTTTAAATACTCCACCCTGATTCACAATCAAATCTTCTCTTTCTTTGTATATTTGATCTATTTCACTTTTGCTGATTTTAATATTAGCTTTGTTCGCCATATCCAAGCCCAAATTTTTATTTATCACTTCATCGAAAGCTAACAAGCTAATTATATTACTATCCACATTTTGAAATCCACTCGAATTTAATTGGTTCGCATAATTAGAGCGTATTCTCTCAAAATCTATCATATCTATTTTTTTACCATTGAGTTTAAAAGCATATTTTCCTGTATTACTAAATGTACTTCTTACATCAAGCAATGATCCTAATCCTGATAATACTAATAATATTGTAACAACCCATATTATTGGTTTAATATATTTTTTAAAAGTTTTCATAATTCTCCATTACCTCATTTTATATATTATTTTTATTTAAAATCTAGTCCATATTTTCTTATTTTTTCATATAATGTAGTTCTTCCTATTCCAAGCAACTTTGAAGTTTCTTGTTTATTCCATCTCGTTTTTTGTAACGCTATCGCAATTACGACTCTTTCTACTTCATCTAAACCAAAAATTTCTTTTTCTAATATTTCTTTTAGCGGTCCAACTCCTATAACAATTTTATTTTCTACAGTGTCAGACTTCATTTTGACTTCTATAGGTAAATCATCCACATCCAATATTTTATCGGTAGATAAAATTACCATTCTTTCTATCATATTCCTAAGTTCCCTAATATTACCGGGAAACGAATATTCCATTATATACTTCATTGCCTCTCCTGAAATAACAGGAGTATCCTTATGCAATTCTCTAACTATTTTATTCAAGAAATAGCTAGCTAATAGAGGTATATCTTCTTTTCTCTCTCTTAGTGTAGGTACATCAATAGAAAATGCTATAATTCTATTATACAAGTCTTTTCTAAATTTTCCTTTTTCTACTTCCTCTTTGAGATCTTTACTTGTGGATAAAATAAATCTAACGTCTATTTTTCTTGGTTTTGTCCCACCAACTCGTTTTATTTCACCATATTCAATAGCTTGTAAGAGTTTACTTTGAGTTTTTATATCCACATCTGCTATCTCATCCAAAAAAACTGTACCGCCGCTGCTTTCTTCTAATAATCCTCTCCTACTTACTGTAGCACCTTGAAAGGCACCTTTTTCGTATCCAAATAATTCCCTTTCAAAAGCTTCCAGTGCAAATGAAGAACAACTAACTTCTATATAATCATTCTTTCTTCTTTCGCTTTTTTTATGGATTCCGCTAGCTACATATGTTTTTCCTGTACCATTCTCACCAATGATCAATACCGGCACTTCTGTAGCAGCCAGTTTTTCCATCTGCATTCTGCTTTCTTTTATTCTTGATGATTGTCCAACTACTTCTGTTTCTTCATCCAATTTTGATAATTTTTCTTCCAACTTTCTTTTTTCTCTCTTTAACTCAAGATTTATCAAAGCTGAAAACATAACTCTATTCATGTCATTTAGTGTCAATGGCTTTAGCATATAGTTATATATTCCGGCCTCTTTTAATTCTGAGATTTTAGCTTCATTGTCTTGATCAAGTAATCCTACAATTATAAATTCTCCCATACCATTTAGTTTTCTCTTAGCCTCTATAAAATTAAACCAAGTTAAGTGTTCATCAAGCAATATAACATCAAATTCACTCTCTCTTAACATATCCATAGCATCTAAAAGGTTATTAAATGTAATTACCTCATATTGTTCCCCCAATTCTTTTCTGATCTGTCTGAGCACTTCTTTTTTATCGGAAATAGCTAAAATTGCATTTTTCATTCCACATCACCTAGTTATAATATTTCATTTCTGTGTTTACTTTTTTTACATTTTTTTAGATTTTAAAAATTATGTATTGTTTCAATATATATTATATACAAAATTTAAGATTCTTTCAAGATATTTTTTAGTTTTAGTACATTTTTTCATAAAACTTACACGGATATTTTTTAATTCCCAATTTTTTACATTTCAGGCGCCTTTACCGGATACATTATTTTAATAAATTGAATACATCATTTACAGTTATAAAAAACATCAGAGCAAATAACATTATCATTCCTACATAATGAACTCTTTCCTCAGTTTTTTTACTTATCTTTATTCCAATTATCTCCCATAACACAAACAATATCCTTCCACCGTCCATTGCCGGTATTGGGAGTAAATTCAATATACCTAAATTTATTGAAAGCATTGCTGTAAGATATGCAAGGATTCCCATTCCCTCTTTAGACGCACTTCCTAACACTTTTATT
Source organism: Fusobacteriaceae bacterium (assembly GCA_031289425.1). Lineage (GTDB taxonomy): Bacteria > Fusobacteriota > Fusobacteriia > Fusobacteriales > Fusobacteriaceae > JAISST01. Next base: position 42,707 of record JAITPM010000121.1, on the reverse strand, counting down.
ATTCCTATTGGTCCGCTAATATCATCTTTTTTTACTTTTCCGGAAATTAGCGCTCCCAATCCCTTAAATATATCTTTAAACATTTTGCCTGTTAAATTTACACTTTTTATGAACCCATCCTTCAATCCAATCTTGACCTTGAAAAATTCCGGAACTATCCCTATCACAAATCTATCAGAACTAGGATCTTTCATTACATCCAAATTTACTATTTTCTTTTCTCTGCCTCTTTCTAATTCTACATTTAACCTTAAAATATTAGCTTTGGCCTCTGAATTTATAGTAGCACTAATATCTGTCCACTCTTTTATAGGAATATTATTAATCTTAATAATTTTATCTTTTGGTAAAATTATATTTTTTATTTTACTGTTTTCAATCACTTCACCAACTACTGGAGCAGTGTTTTGTACATAATTACCCGCTACCATAGTGCTTCCAAAAATCAAAATAAATGCAAATAAAAAATTCATAAAAACACCAGCAAATAAAACTATAAATTTTAAAATCGGCTTTTTATTATTAAAACCATCCTCTAATTCGCTATCTACTTCCATTCCCTCTATATTTACGAATCCCCCAACCGGTATAGCTCTAAATGAGTAGACAGTTTTTTCTCCAGTATATGAATATACACTTGGCCCCATTCCTATCGAAAATTCAGAAACAGGCATCTTGGATAATTTTGCTGTTACAAAATGTCCTAGCTCGTGCACAAACACCAGTATTCCTAAAACTAATAAAGATATTAAAATTTGCATTTACCCTCCGCTCGATTACATATACAAATATATTTAATAAAAATTTTTAATTTTTTATATATTTTATAACTCTTTTAGTTTAAAAATTATAAAATATCTTCTAGAACCTGAAAAATTTCATTCTCTATTTCTACAATACTTTTTAATTTATCATTATTTACACATTTTATTTCTTTCCAGTTATATATTTTAGAAATTTCACAGGCATTTTCATAGGAATTTTCTAAATATTTTACATTTTTTTCATGTATATCTTTACCATCCTCTCCGTTGATTTTATTCTTTCTATTTTCCATTAATTTTAAGGCCATAAAAATTGGCATATTTAAAAATATAACAATATTTGGTCGAGGTATTAATATTTTATCATATTCTAAATCTTCCAACCAATTTAAATATTTTAATTTTTCTACTTTATCTCGGATCTTTGCACCCTGATGTATCATATTAGAAGTCACGTACCTGTCCGTGATTATTATCCCGTCATCATTATAGAACTCTTCCCAATCTGTTTTGTAAGAAGCATACCTATCTATCGCATACATTGCAGAAATAGGATAAGGGTTTATATTTAAAGGGTTTTCTCCAAATTTACCAGAGAGATACATTTTTACAGGCTCACAAGCAGGGCTATCATAATTTGGAAATGATACTTTTCTAACTTTTTTATTTATAAATTTTAATTTTTCAAATAATCTATTTGTTTGTGTTTCTTTCCCGCTGGAATCTGTCCCTTCAATTACGATTATTTTGCCCATATCGACTCCTATATTTGTATATGTTTGTATAAATTTTATGGTATTGCCTTGTAAAATTTTATTTTATCTTATCTCCTACCACGCATAGCAGGTGCTCTAAATCCAGGTCTTCCTGCCATTGGCGGCCTCGAATCTCGTCTATATTCTCTTCTGGCAGCTCCTCTCGGTGGTCTGGCTGCTCTTGGAGGTTTCGGTGGTCTTGGAGGCCTACGTGTTCTTCTAAACCAACTATTATCTCTTTTATAGATATATCTTGTCTCATATGAAACGTTCGTAGACGCAGGGTATTCCAAATATGCACAATTTGTAATTGCCAGAATAAGTACTACGGATAGCAAAATTTTCTTTAACATAATCTACCTCCCATAAAACTTCAAAGTTTATTCTTTTCTCCTGCAATATTATTATTTTTATCTAGAAATAAACATAATACCAAATACTAAAACCCCTAGGATAATCCTATAAATTCCAAATACTTCAAAACTTTTTCTCTTTATGTAGTCCATGAACCATTTTATTGCTATATAAGCTATTATAAAGGAAATTGTAACCCCTATTCCCATAAACACCCATTCTATACCGGTAAAACCGACTCCGTTTTTGATAAGTTTTAAAAACGTTGCTCCAAACATGGTTGGAATAGCCAATAAAAAAGAAAATTCTGCAGCCAAACTTTTGGAAAGACCCAAAAGTAATCCGCCAATTATTGTTGCCCCTGACCTTGATGTTCCCGGAACCATAGCCAAGCATTGAAATATTCCTATTAAGAAAGCTTTTATAAAGGACAAATTACCTATTTCATTTATTTTAGAATATCTGTTTTTAAAAATTTTTTCAATGATAATAAATAAAACACCATAAAATATAAGTGTAGCAGCTACAATATAAACATTATCCATAAAATAAGCTGAAATTATATCTTCAAAAGCCAACCCAATTATTACTGCCGGTATCATCGCAACAGCAAGTTTCAAATATAAAATAAATCTTTTTATTAATAAAGTTTTATCTCTGATAAATGGTGTAATTTCATTCCAAAAATATATTAACACTGCCAGTATTGCCCCCAATTGCACTATCACCAAAAAGCTATCCATAAAGGTTTTTGAAAAATAACTGCTATTTATAAATCTTTCTACCAAAATCATGTGACCAGTACTACTAATAGGCAAAAATTCCGTAATCCCTTCCACAACTGAAAGTATGATTATTATTAAATATGGATTCATTAATTAGTTTCCCCCTATAAATATGGATCTTCTTGTGAAAGATAGTTTGTTACATAATCTTTTATTCCACTTTCTAAATCATAAAATTCTTTATTATATCCTATTTTTTTTATTTTTTCCATTGAAGCCTCAGTAAAATATTGATATTTTTCCATCAAGTCATCCGGCATAGGAATAAATTCAACTACATCTTCAACTTTTAATGTTTCATTTCCTGAAGCAAATCTAATTGCACTCATGGAAAGATCTAAAAAACTCCTAGCTTTTCCTGTTCCTATATTATAAATGCCAGATGTAGTTTCTTTTGTAAGCAAAAAATAAATTACATCAACTACATCTTTTACATATACAAAATCTCTCAGTTGTCCTCCATCTTCATATTTTTCTTTATGTGATTTGAAAAGTTTTACTTTCCCGATTTTTTTATACTGATTAAATGTATGAAATACCATGGATGCCATTCTTCCCTTATGATATTCCTGCGGTCCATATACATTAAAAAATTTTAATCCAGCCCATTGTTTAGGTGTATTTTTTTGTTTTAAAACCCAATCATCAAATATTTTTTTAGAATATCCATATTTGTTTAATGGTCTCAATTTTTGCAATTCATCTGGAGTCACATCATCATTATACCCCAATTCTCCCAACCCATAAGTAGCGGCCGAAGAAGCATAGACATAATTTATATTTCTTTTTGATGCAAATTCCCACAATTTTTTTGAATAACCATAATTGTTTTCCATTAAGAAATCTCCGTCTGTTTCTGTGGTTGCAGAACAGGCTCCCATATGCACAATACCGGTTATCCTGGCAGCATTCGCTTCATTTTCGAGCCATACAAATAAATTATCTTTGTCCACCCAATCAGCATACTGCCTCTTTCTTATATTCAGCCACTTATCATCAGTTCTCAATTTATCGACAAGTAAAATATCTTTTATTCCTTCCTGATTTAATCTCCAAACAAAGGCGCTTCCAATCATACCGGCAGCACCAGTTACTATAATCATAACTCCTCCATATGTTATCTTATTAATTTGTCCTGAGTATGTCAATGTTTCAATTGCTATATATTAAGTTTTATCTTTTAATAATAAAAAATGTTTTTCATCAAGTCCGGTACTCCCTATGTTGATTCCCATTTTGTTTTCCCCATGAAAATCTGAACCGCCAGTCATCAATAATGAATATTTTTCTGCAATTTTTCTATATTTTCTTTTTTCTTTTGCAGTAAAAGAAGGATATTCAGTTTCGATTGCTCCTAGACCATAGTTTTTTAATTCTTTGATTAAATTTTCTACAACTCCAAAATCTTTACTGATCAAATTGGGATGTGCGAGAGATGCCAACCCTCTGTTATCATATATCATTTTAACAGCTCTTTGCGGATAAAAGTTTTCTTTAGGAACATGAGCACAACCTTTATCTCCAATATAAGTCCCAAATGCTTCATCATTAGATGAGGCAAACCCATACTCTACCAGATAATTCGCTATATGAACACGGCTCAATATTTTTCCGGGTGCCATTTTAATAAGCTTTTCTCTTTCTATTTCAATGCCAAATAATTCCAATTTTTTTAGTATTTTTTCATTTCTTATGTTCCGTTGAATTTTTAACTCGTTTAATTCTGATAAAAAATTCGCATCTTCTATATTCAAAAAATATCCTAAAATATGTATATCTCTATTATTTATGTTAGTCGATATCTCTATCCCATTTACAAATTCAATACCCATTTCTACGGCAGTCATCTTACCCTCTAATAGTCCATCTATCGTATCATGATCTGTAATAGATATAGCTTTCAAGTTGTATTTTTTAGCCATTTTTACAACTTTTTCCGGGGTATATGTCCCATCAGATTCTGTTGTATGAATATGCAAATCTATTTCCATTTTACTCCTTCTATTTTGATTTATACGGCAAAGATTAAGTTTGCTATATTATATCATTTATATATAAAAATTCAAATATATTTATTCCCAGTTGTATAAAAATGGCATCTTTTAAGATGCCATTTATCTTATTAATTATTTACCCCATTTATCAATTCTTGATAAATAGTCAGGATATGCTATGTACAACGCCTTTGCATTTATATTATTTCTTTCTCTTTTTCCCACTAAGCCAGAATTTAATTCAATTATTTTTTTAACTCTAGCTGATACTTCTCTATTATACCATGCTTCTGCATCAAATAAATTATCTTTTTTCAACACATCATTTAATATTTTTCTCAATCTTTTAGTATCTTTATTGGAAAAATCTCTGATTTTTGATAAACTTACTAATTCATCCCATTCTTGAGGAGTTGCAACCAATTTTATTTGTGATGATGGATTTATAAAATTACCAGTAGAAGCTTCCAGAACTATTTTTCTAACTAATCCTACCGGATTTTTTATATTTTCATTTTTTACACTAAATGTTCTAGCGACTTTTTTTCTGTATTTATCGACCAAGTCAACGAAATCATCATATTCATCACCAGTAATTTCATATTCTTCTTTATTAGTCAAACTTTGTAAAAATTGGAAATCTTTTTCTTTCATTATACCAGTTTTTCTAAGGTAAATAATTACATTGTCGTCCCCATACCAATCTTCAATATAGGCCTCTTTTCTGATTATTTCGTCAATTGTTTTATCCCAATTTTTAGCAGATTCATGTGTCAATGCATATTTAAAATCAGCAGAATCAATACCTCTTTTAAAAATTCCTCCAAAAGAAATTGCGGATATTGCTAGTAATAATAATAACAATAATTTTTTCATTTTTCCTCCTTAAAAATCTTCATGTTTAAATTAAAATTATAACCTGTGATAATGGATAATCTTATTCAGTAAATAATATCTTTATGGTTTTTACAAGAATACTAATTTTTTAACCGTCCACAACAATTTTTATATTTTTTCCCGCTCCCGCAAGGACAAAGCGAATTTTTGCTTGGAGTTTCTTCTATTTCCGATTCATTTCCACCTATGTACTTGATATTATCTATTTCTTCTTCTTTAGGTTCAAGATCCTCTTCCGGGTTTTTAATTATTACCTTAAATAAAAATGATGTAGTTTGTTCCTTTATAGTTATCAACATTTGTTCATATAATTCGCCTGAAAGCAATTTATATTCTACTACCGGATCCTTCTGTCCATATGCTCTTAAATATATTCCTTCTCGCAATCCATCCAAAGATTTCAAGTGTTCTCTCCATCTTCCATCCACAACATCTAAGAGTATATATTTTTCCAATTTTCTCATTAGTTCAAATCCTAAACTTGCTTCTTTTTCTTTATAAATTGCTAATAATCTTTCGTATATTTTTTTACTGTATTCTTCCACACTATGGGATTTATATTCATCCAAATCCTCTATTTCATATCCATATTTTTCAAATAAATATTCTGATAATCCCTTTATATCCCAATCTTCTTTGAATTCACTTTGGAATCTTTCACTCACTTGGCTTTGGACAGTATCAAGAAGCATACCAATTATCTTTTCTTCCAAATTATCTATTCCTAAAGCTTCATTTCGACTGGCATATATAGCATTTCTTTGCTTGTTCATAACATCATCAAATTCTAGTAGATTTTTTCTTCTTCCAAAGTTAAGAGACTCTATTTGAGTTTGTGCAGAAGCTATTCTTCTATCTACCATGGAATGCATAATAGGTTCCCCTTCTGGGTATTTTAACATTTCCATTGCCTTTTTGGCTCTGTCAGATCCAAATAATCTCATCAAATCATCTTCTAGTGATAAATAAAATTCTGATACTCCAGGATCTCCTTGTCTTCCCGATCTTCCTCTAAGTTGATTATCTATACGTCTGGATTCATGTCTTTCAGTTCCTAATATAAATAATCCACCTGATTCTAATACTTTTTGTTTTTCCTCTTCGCATTGTTTTATATATTTTGCCTTGGACTCTTTAAAGTTATCTGATTCTCTTGTCCCACATTCTTTTATTGCCAGAAAATCAGGGTTTCCACCTAACATTATATCTGTTCCTCTTCCAGCCATATTTGTAGCTATTGTAACTGATTTGTATCTACCGGCTTGAGCGACTATTTCAGCTTCTTTGGCATGAAATTTTGCATTTAGCACACTATGAATTATCTTTTTTTCTTTTAATCGTTCTGATAATTCTTCAGAACTTTTTATAGAAATTGTACCAACAAGCACTGGTTGCCCATTGTTATTTAATTCTTTTATTTTATCCACAATTGCATCTATTTTTTCTTTTTTAGTTTTATAGACAAGATCCAAATTGTCTTTTCTTATCATTGGCATATGCGTTGGCACTACTACGACCTCAAGTCCATATGTATGCATAAATTCCGAAGCTTCTGTTTCAGCTGTTCCGGTCATACCTGCCAATTTTTTATACATTCTAAAATAATTTTGCAATGTAATAGACGCTAAAGTCTGATTCTCTCCAGCTACTTTAACTTCTTCTTTCGCTTCTAAAGCTTGATGAAGTCCATCAGAATATCTTCTACCATTTAAGGCTCTTCCAGTGAATTCATCTATTATAATTACTTGTCCATCTCTTATAAGATAATCTTTATCTTTTGTAAATAATTCTTTAGCTCTCAAAGCCTGTGTCAAATAATGAGTCAGTTCAATATGTTCAGCAGAATATAAATTATCTAATTTCAATAATTTCTCTACTTTTTTAACTCCTTTTTCAGTTAATACGACATTTTTAGATTTTTCATCTATTTCATAATCTTCCCATCTATCGTCTGTAATAGGAATCATTCTTTTAGTCTTTACATCCTTTATTTTTTCTGTTTCAGTACTTCTAACTAATATATTAGCTACTTGTCTAAATATTTTATACATTTCTATTACATCAGAAGAAGCTCCAGATATAATAAGTGGCGTTCTGGCCTCATCAATCAATATAGAATCGACCTCATCCACTATACAATAATTGAGTTTCCTTTGCACTTTTTCTTCAAGAGAATCTACCATATTATCTCTCAAATAATCAAATCCAAACTCAGAATTGGTACCATAAGTCACATCGGACATATATGCTTTTTTCTTTTCTTTTTTAGAGATCTCATTTAAAATAACTCCGGCAGAAAGTCCCAAAAATTCATATATCCTTCCCATTTCATCTCTATCTCTTTTGGCCAAATAATCATTGACTGTAATTACATGGACTCCTTTACCTTCCAGAGCATTTAAATATACCGGACACGTCGCAACTAATGTTTTTCCTTCTCCGGTCTTCATCTCTGTTATTTTTCCTTCATGGAGAACAATTCCTCCCATTAATTGTTCATCAAAATGTGTCAAACCAAGCACTCTTGTGGATGCTTCCCTAACAACTGCAAAGGCATCTACTAAGATATTATCCAATGTTTCTCCCTTGGATAATCTTTCTTTAAATTCAATCGTTTTATCTTTTAGTTCTCTATCGGATAATGCTTTTATTTCTGGCTCTAGTTTATTAATGTCCTCAACCATCTTTCTTAGTCTTTTAATTTCTCTATCATTTTTTGTTCCAAATATTAATTTGAATATCCCAAACATCTACATTCCTCGCTTTAAATTTTTCTTTAAAATATCAACTTCATCATGATATATGCTACCATAAAACCGCAATATAGTCAAATATTTAAATGCTAATTTATATTTTTATTTTATCACCACAAAGGTTAATAAATTCTTCTTCCGATAAGATTGTTACTGTCCCAAGTGCACGTGCCTTTTCAAGCTTGCTCCCGGCATCATCTCCAACTATCAAATAATCTAATTTTTTGCTTACACCAGATAGATTTTCTCCACCTAAGGATTCGACTATATCTTTTATATCTTCTCTTTTAAACCTTGTCATTTTACCGGTAAATAGGAACTTCTTACCAATAAAAATGTCGTCTTCTTTATGTTTATTTGTTTCATTTTCTTCTGAATAATTTTCTTCATTGATTTCAAAACCTGCATAGGAGAAATTTATTCCTATTTTTTTTAATTTTTCGACTATTATTAAACTTTTTTCTGTGTTAAAAAACTCGTAAACAGAACTTGCTATTTTATTTCCGACTTCATCTATAGTCAATAATTCTTCCACAGACATCTGTGCCAAATTATCAATATTTTTACTCTTTTTAGCCAAAAGATTTGCTACAAATTTTCCAACATATTGTATCCCCAATGCATATAATGTCTTGGAATATGATCTTTTTTTACTGTTTTCTATAGCTTCTAAAAGGTTCGTTATACTTTTTTCTCCCATTTTATCAAGTTCTACTAGCTCTTCCCTATGATTTTTTAAATTATAAATATCTGTAACATCTTTTATATATCCCAACTTTAAGAATTTTTCTACGATTTTACTTCCTAAACCACTGATATTCATTGCATCTCTGGATACGAAATATTCTATCGTTCCTTGAATAATAGCCGGACAGATAGGATTTACACATTTTAAATCTACAAGACCTTCTTCTCTTTCCAACACTTGCCCACATGATGGACAATTTATCGGAGCATCAATTACTGATTCGCTTCCATTTCTAAGTTCTTTTATTGGACTTACTACTTGAGGTATGATTTCTGCTGCTTTTTCTATGAATACTCTGTCGCCTATTTTAATATCTTTTCTTAATATCTCATCCGTATTGTGTAGGCTTGCCCTTTTTATTTTACTTCCTGATAATTCCACCTCCTCTAATTCAGCAACCGGAGTTATTTTTCCTGTTCTTCCGACTTGCCATGTAATCCCCATCAAAACAGTAGATATTTGTTTTGCTTGAAACTTGTATGCTATTGCCCAACGTGGAGACTTTGTCGTATACCCTATCTCCTCCCATAGATTCATATTGTCCAGTTTTATTACCATTCCATCAGTCTCATAATCTAATGCTTCCCTTGCGTTTTCCCAATATAATATTCTTTTTTCCATATCGTTCATAGATGTCAAAAGCTCACATACCCCTGTAGTCTGAAATCCTAATTTTTCCAAATAAGATATACTCTCGCTATGTGTCTCTATATTAAATTTTTTGGCATCTACAAGGAAATAAAAGTATGCATCCAATTCTCTTTCTGCTACTACTTGTGCATCTATTTGTCTCAAAGTTCCACTTGCAGCATTTCTTGGATTTGCAAATACATCCTCTCCCTCTGCTAATCTTTTTTCATTTAATTTTATAAATTTGGATTTTGGAAAAATAATTTCTCCTCTTACTTCCATAGTGATTTTTTCTTTTAAGATCTTGGGAATTGATTTTATAGCATAAATATTTTCTGTAACATCTTCACCTTCTATACCATCACCCCTTGTAACTCCAGTTATCAATTTCCCATCTTCATATTGCAAGCTTATGCTGGCTCCATCCAGTTTTAATTCTAGGGCATAACATAATTTATCGTTTTTATAATTTAATAATTTATTAATTCTCTCAGAAAAATCAATGACGTCATGAATATTATAGCTATTGGTTAAACTTAACATTGGTCTTTTATGAGTAATTTTTCTAAATTTTGTATCTTTCAAACTTGACCCAATTGTAATAGTAGGCGAATTTTCAGCCTTAAATTCCGGGTATTTATTTTCTAATTCTTCCAATTCTTTTAGTTTTTTATCAAATTCTACGTCTGATACCAAAGATTCGTTTTTAGAATAATAATAATAACTATATTTTTTTATTTCATCTTGCAAATTTATTATTTTTTCTTTTATTGTATCTAAGCTCTCCATCTTCTATCTCCATATTATTCTTTTCTAAATATCAATTTTATTTAATTTTATATCTTTTTAGCTTTAAAATCAAGTTTTTTATGTTTGCATTTTATAATAAAATTTACGATAATAAAATTTATTATAAAATTAAAGAAAAAAATAAAATAGTAGACAAAATGCTGTCTACTATAATTTTATCAAGATTCATTATTTTATCAAGATTCATCAAAAAAATATTCTTTATTTACCTTCATCTTCATTTAAAAAATCATAAGCAAATTGTGCTGCTACCGCTACCCCACGTTCCAGTGACCTTTCATCAACTGTAAAACATTCATGATGATTGTTAAATTCAGATCCGGGAACTTCTTCGCTTCTAGCTCCTATAAAGCCATACACTCCCGGTACTTTTTCTTGATAAAATGAAAAATCTTCAGCACCGGTTACTTTTTCCATTGATATAAGAGCATCTTCCCCATACAATTTTATTACTGCATTTCTAGCGATATCTACAAGATGTTTTTCACTATTTATTACTGAACCAGTAACGTAGTTATATTCAAGAATTCCTTCACAACCATAGGCTTTGGATACATTTTCAATTACGTGTCTCATATACCCTTCTACTTCCATTCTAAGCTTTTTATTAAAAACTCTCACTCCTACATCCATTACGACTTTATCTGCCAGTATATTGTACATTTTACCACCATCCACCTTTCCAATAGTGATTACCAGTGGATTCAGAGGATTATTCACTCTACTCACAATGGATTGTATCCCCATTAATACAGCACTGGCAGCGACAATTGCATCCTTGCCCAAATGCGGTGCAGAACCATGTGCTCCATATCCATTTATCGTAATGGTGCACAAATCCAATGAACCCATCCTCTCCCCGTATTCCATATTAATTTTGGGAGCATCTATATTTGACCAAATATGTATTCCATAACAAGCATTCACGTCGTCCAAAAATCCTTGCCTAATTACTTCTTTAGCTCCTACCGCTAACTCTTCAGCCGGTTGAAAAATTAATTTTACATTTCCACAAAGTTTATCTTTGATTTCGTTTAACACCTTTGCAGCACCCAAAAGCATGGCTATATGTGCATCATGCCCGCAAGCATGCATTTTGCCCTCATTTTTGGAAGTAAAATCTAACCCTGTTTCCTCTTTTACTGGTAATCCATCTATGTCCGCACGTAATGCTACTGTTTTACCAGGCTTTCCTCCTCTTATAATCCCTACACAGCCGTAATACCCATTTTCAAGCGAAGTACTTTCAATTCCTAATTCATTCAAATCTTTAATAATTGATTTAGCCGTTTCCACTTCTTGCAATGTCAATTCAGGATAACTGTGGTAGAATCTTCTACGTTCTATAGTGTAATTTCTATTTTTTTCTGAAATTTCTTTTATAAACATTATTTGTTACCCCCTTTCTCAGCCAAAAAATCATAAGCAAATTGTGCGTACAAAGCTGCGCCCATATGAAGTGCGTTTTCATCTACAGTAAATTTATCGTTATGATTGCTATAACATGCTCCTACTTTCTCATTCAGCGCACCTATAAAACCATAAATTCCCGGTATTTCTTTCATATAATATGCAAAATCTTCCGACCCCATTAGTTTTGGCATATCTTTCAATATTTCATTTCCGTATAACTTTATAGCTGCATTTTGAGCTATTGTTGTCAGGTCGTCGTGATTATTTATAACCGGTTCCAAGAAATAATTATATTCCAGTTTTCCTTTGCACCCGAGTATATCGGCTGAATCTTCAACTATTTTTCTCATTTTTTCTTCTATTTTAAATCTTATTTCATTAGAAAATGTTCTTACTGTTCCTTCCATTTCCATATGATTTGCTATAATATTAAATCTTTGCCCACCTTTCATCGTACCTACAGATATTACCAATGAATTTAGAGGGTCATTAAATCTGCTAATCATAGTTTGTATATTCATAACTGTTGATGCTGCAGCAATTATAGCGTCATTTCCTTGATGTGGCGCAGAACCATGTGCACTCTTACCATCTATTATTATTTTAAATATATCACAAGAGGCCATTCTACCACCAGGTTCATAATTTATAAATGGCGCTTCTAAAGTCCCCCAAATATGCATTCCAAATATAGCATCCACACCTTCTAATACACCTTTTTTTACATAAAAATCTGCTCCATGAGCACTTTCTTCTCCAGATTGAAATAAGAGCTTTACATCTCCTGAAAGTTCATCCTTAATCTCATAAAGAATTTTAGCTGCTCCTAATAACATTGACATGTGAGCATCATGCCCACAAGCATGCATTTTACCGATATTTTGAGAAGCAAATGGTAATCCTGTATTCTCTACTATAGGCAATGCATCAATATCTGCCCGTAACATCACGGTTTTCCCAGTTTTTTTTCCACCTTTTATTATTCCGATTACTCCAAATAAATCATCATATACAATAGTTTCTATTCCTATGTTTTGTAATTCATTTATCAGGTTTTCTGTTGTCCACTTTTCATCAAACGAAAGTTCCGGGTTTTGGTGAAATTCTCGTCTTTTTTTTATTATATAATCATTATATTTTTCAGCCAATTCTTTTATATTCATTTTTCCTCCAAATCTAAAAATGTACTTTAATTTAAGTATTTTGGTTCAAATATTTTAGTTTAAGTACTTTATTTTAGCACATCTGTAGAAAAATATCAAAAATTTATATTTTTCTTTATTTTTATCCGTGTTTTGACTCTCCTTTTTTTATTTTATTTTAAATATTTTGGCTTACTTTTTTATTTTTTAAAAATAATTTGAATTTTTTTTGAAATAATGATATAATTACGTGCTGGATATATATAAAAAAGAGGTGTTATATATGCAAAGATGTGAAATAACTGGAACTGGTCTTATTAGTGGGAACCTTATTTCTCATTCTCATAGACTTACTAAAAGAGTTTGGAAACCAAATCTTCAAGTTGCGACTATTATTGTGAATGGAACTCCATTAAAAGTGAAAGTTTGCGCTAGAACTTTAAAAAAATTAAGAAGTTCTAATGACGCAGAAATTATGCAATATTTAAAAGAAAACGTAACCACTTTAAGCCCAAGAATTTCCAGATTACTTGCAAAATAATTTGGTATTATAATAAAAAAGGCATCTTTTTATAGTATGTCTTTTTTATTTTTAATATCATAATATCATTCATAGAACAAATTATTTTTCTTTGTTCTTATTTTATTGTCTTCATAATATATTTCTTCTTTTAATTGTCCATTATCTGAATAAATTTTCCATTTCCCACTTTTTTTATTATCAGAATAATTTCCTAAAATATTTAAAAATCCTTCCACTGTATAATATCTCCATTCTCCATCTTTTTGCCCGTTTTTATAATTCCCAGTTTCTTTTAATATTCCTCCATAAAAAAATTCATTGTGTATTCCATTTTTATCAATGGCTTTTGTCAATTGATTTTTTTTATAAGTAAAATCAGAAAAATTATATTTTATTTTATTTTCCATATTTTTTATATCTTTTATTTTTTTTATTTCTAATTTTTTTATTTCTAATTCTTTTATTTCTTTTTCATTATTATAAAATTTCCAATCATCAATTAATTTATTTTCTTTAAATTCTCCGACAACATAAATATCGCCTTCCAAATAATTTCCTCTCCATATACCATCTTTTTCTCCAGCGGAATAATTAATCTGAAGTTTTAGTTTTCCATTCTCGTAATATTCATTTAATGTCCCATTTAATCTGGAATGCGCATCATAATTTCCTTCTTTTTTTATATTTCCATTGGAATACCACTCAATAAATTCTCCATTTTTTTTACTTTTTATATAGTTAACGACACTTCGTGGTTTTCCATCCTCATAATATTCTTTTATTGAGTCGTTTATTTCACCATTTTTCGAATATAGTATTTCTTTTTCCAGATTTCCATCAGGGTAATAATATTTCCAACTATCATTATGTATACCCCCAATATAAATACCCTCTTCTTTTAATTTACCGCTCTCATAATATACTTTATAGCTACCATTTAATTTACCATTTTGATATGATTTCTCCTCTTGTAAAGTACCATTTTGATAATAAGTTTTTACAGATCCATCTATTTCTTTGTTTTTATATATCAATTCCCTTTGTATTTTCCCATTATCATAAAAACTCTGATAAAGTCCATCCAGTAATCCATCTATATAATTTTCGACTTGGTTTATTTTTCCATTCGGAAAATATTTTGTCCACTTACCATTTTTCATTCCTAAAACATATGTACCAAAAATTTCTACTTTTTCATCATCATAATAAGTTTTATATTCTCCATCTAGGTTTTCATTCAGATAATTTGCTTCTCTTCTCAATTTCCCGTTTTTTGCATACCATTTCCATTTGCCATTACGTTTACCATCTTTATAATCTCCCTGCAGCCTAACAGTTTCTCCATTTTCGTAAAATAGAGTTACTTCTCCATTCAAAATTCCATTTTTATCATAATTTTCATTAACTTTTAATGATCCGTCATCATAAAAATATTGCCATAACCCTATTTTTTTATCAAAAAAATAATCTCCATCCAGTATTAGATTTCCATTAGAATAATAACTTTCAATATTTCCATTTAATTTCCCATGTTCATATTTTTCGATAGTTTTAATACGTCCTGAAGGATAATTATGCTCCCATTCTCCTTCTCTCTCCCCATTGGAGTATCGGCCATGAGAAAGTATATTACCATTATTATAAAACCATAGCCATTCTCCACTTTTTAAACCTGATAAAGAAATCCCTTTTTCTTTTATATTTCCATTTTCATAGTACGAGATACTTTCGCCAGACAACAAATCATCTATATAAAAATCTTCATGACTCAAAATATTTCCTTTATAATACCATTCCCACTTTTCATTTTTTTTGCCATTTTTAAAACTTCCTTTGAGTAATATTTCTTTTTTATTATAATAGATAATGAATTCTCCATTTAATTTATCATTTTCGTATTTCCCCTTGCCTTTCAAACTTCCATCGAAATAATAGCTTTTCCAAGCTCCGGTTTTTAATCCCTTGGAATATTTTAATTTATATTCTTTTTTTCCATTAGTAAAATATTTTGTATATGCTCCATGTATTTTACCCGCTTTATATCTTGTCTTTATCTCAATATAATTTTTACCGTCATCGTCTGTTGAGATTTTTTCATATGCTCCGCTATATAGAATGTTTTTATCCACATTATACATCAAAACTGATTCATTTTCTTTTCTTTCTTCCAAATTAGGTCTCTTAAAAAAACATCCACCAAAAAAGAATATACATATTAAAAAATAAAAAATTTTTTTATTTATTTTTTCTTGATGTATCATAATCAATCTCCCTAATTAATAAAAATTATTTTACACTATTATACCATAATTTTATAAAAAATTGATATGCTAAAATTTAGTTGTGAATTTGATAGTTTAGTATTATAATTTGAATGTATAACATAAAGTTTTATGGAGTATTTATATGATAAAAAATTTATTAAAAGAATTTGATATATTTTTTGGTAAAGGCGGAACAAAACAAGTATTTTTTTCACCGGGAAGAGTAAACTTAATTGGTGAACATACAGATTATAATGGGGGCTGCGCTTTCCCATGTGCACTAGATTTTGGAACTTATGGTATTATTAGAATTCGCAATGATAACAAATGTAGAATATTTTCTTTGAACATAAAAAATTCCCCTTTCAAAGAATTCCACATTAATAAAATTCAAAAGCAAGAAAATGAGGGATGGATAGCTTATGAAAAAGGTATTATTAAAGTTTTTCATGACCATGGATATGAGTTTGATAAGGGTTTTGATATGTTAATGTTTGGAAGCATTCCCAATGGTGCCGGATTATCTTCATCCGCATCTGTTGAACTTTTGACTGCCGTTATTTTAAACGACCTCTATCATTTGAACATTGATATGATTGATATGATAAAAATGTCTCAAATAGCTGAAAACACATATGTTGGTGTGCAATGTGGAATAATGGATCAATTTGCTATCGGAATGGGTAAAAAAGATAATGCAATATTAATAGATTGCAATACTTTGGAATATCAATATGCTCCGATAAAACTTGATGATGCATCTATTATAATTGGAAATACCAATAAAAAGAGAGGCCTTACTGATTCTAAATATAATGAAAGGCGCAAATCTTGCGAAGATGCAGTAAAAGTATTAAATGACAACGGTGTAAAGATATCTTATTTAGGAGAACTGAATGAGAAAGAATTCGACCAAGTAAAAAAATTTATCACTGATAAAGAACAATTGTTACGTGCAAAACATGCTGTTTCAGAAAATCAGAGAACAAAAGAGGCTGTGATTTTATTGAAAAAAGGAAATATATCAAAATTTGGAGAACTTATGAATAAATCTCATATATCTCTCAGAGATGACTATGACGTCACCGGTTTTGAGCTTGATACAATGGTAAATGTTGCTTGGAAATCTAAAGGAACAATAGGAGCAAGAATGACTGGTGCCGGATTTGGTGGATGTACTGTAAATATTGTCAAAAATGAATATATCGAAGAATTTATTAAAACTGTTTCTGATGAATACCTTGCCAAAACTAAACTAAAAGCTGCTTTTTATATTGCAAAAATAGGTGATGGTGCTAGGAAAATAGGTGATTATTAATGGATATTTATTATTACATCAAAGTTATAATACATTATGGTCTTAAAAATAATTTAATAGAAGAATTTGATAAAATTTTTATAATAAATCAATTGTTAAAACTATTTGAGCTAGATGAATGGATAGAACCAAATCATTTATCATTTGATATACCGGATTCTCCTCAAACTATTCTGGATTCTTTGTGTGATTATGCTGTTAAGATGAATTTGATAGAAGATTCGCAGGGAATGCGGGATTTATTCGATACAAAAATAATGGGTATCTTAACTCCACTCCCATCTATTGTCATAAATAAATTTTATGATATTTGCAATATAGCAAACAAAAAAGAAGCTACCAAATGGTATTACAATTTCTCACAAAAAACAAATTATATTAGGACAGAAAGAATAAATAAAAATGTTTATTGGACAGTGGATACGGATTATTCATCACTTGAGATAACAATAAATCTTTCAAAACCTGAAAAAGATCCAAAAGATATCGAAAGAGAAAAAAATGCAATACAAAAATCTTACCCGAAATGTCTTTTGTGTTATGAAAATGTAGGTTATAGTGGCAGGGTAGACCATCCATCCAGAGAAAATCATAGAGTGATTCCAGTTGATATAAGCTCTGATAAAAATGAAGATTGGTTTATTCAATATTCGCCATATATTTATTATAACGAACATATCATCGTTTTTTCTATCAAACATAGTCCTATGAAAATTGATATTGATACTTTTGATAGAATCACAAGATTTGTAGAAATCTATCCTCATTATTTTTTAGGTTCAAATGCCGATTTGCCAATTGTTGGTGGATCTATTCTAAATCATAACCATTACCAAGGCGGTAATCATTTATTTCCAATGGCAAAAGCTAAAATAGAAAAACAGATAGTTTTTAAAAATTATGAAAATATCGAAGCCGGAATATTAAAATGGCCTATGTCAGTAATACGATTGAAAAGTCCTGATAGAAAAAAGCTGATAAGTTTAGCTAATAAAATTTTATTGTCCTGGAGAACACATAGCGATAAAAGCCTAGATATATTAGCTTTTTCTGATGATCTTCCTCATAACACTATTACTCCGATTGCGAGGAAAACAGAATCTGGTTTCGAACTAGATTTGGTGCTACGCAATAATCGGACTACGGAAAAATTTCCTTTAGGAATTTTTCATCCTCATGATGAAGTTCACAATATAAAAAAAGAAAATATAGGTCTAATAGAAGTAATGGGCTTGGCTGTGCTTCCTGGAAGATTGAAGGAAGAATTAGAAATATTGGAATCTTATATGGTAGTTGAAAATTGGAAAGAAAAAATAATAGAAAATAAAAAAGTTTCAAAACATCTCAATTGGGCAGAAGAAATTATTAATTCTAATAATAATATTACTGAAGAAAATATTCATGATATCTTAAAATCTGAAGTTGGAAAAACAATTTTGAAAGTTCTAACTTATGCCGGCGTGTATAAAAGAGATAAAAATGGTAAAAATGGTTTTTTAAAATTTATTGATTCTATAAACGAAATATAAATAAAAATATTAGGAGGTCAAATGTCAATACTAGTTTGTGGAGGTGCAGGTTATATAGGCAGTCATGTTGTACGTGCATTAATAGATGCCGGTGACGATGTCGTCGTACTTGATAATTTAATAACCGGTCATGTGGATGCTGTACATGAAAAAGCAAAATTAGAACTCGGTGATTTAAAAGACGATGAGTTTATGAAAAGAGTTTTCAACGAAAATAAGATTGATGGTGTTATTGATTTTGCAGCTTTTTCTTTAGTGGGAGAAAGTGTTAAAGAACCATTAAAATATTTCGAAAATAATTTTTATGGAACATTATGTTTATTAAAACATATGAAATCTTATAAAGTAAATAAAATTGTATTTTCTTCTACTGCGGCTACCTATGGAGAACCAGAAAATATTCCTATCCTTGAAAATGATAGAACTTTTCCGACAAACCCATATGGAGAAAGTAAACTATCTGTAGAAAAAATGCTAAAATGGTGCGATAAAGCCTATGGAATTAAATATACTGCATTAAGATATTTCAACGTAGCCGGTGCTCATCCCTCTGGTGAAATAGGTGAGGATCATGATCCAGAAACACATTTAATTCCAATAATTTTGGAAGTTGCATTAGGAAAAAGAGAAAAAATAAATATATATGGAGATGACTATCCTACAATGGACGGCACCTGTATCAGAGACTATATTCATGTAATGGATCTAGCTGATGCTCACATCTTGGCACTAAAAAGATTGAATGCTGGTAACCCGAGTGACATATTTAACTTGGGCAATGGAGAAGGTTTTTCCGTAAAAGAAGTATTAGACATAGCTCGTAACGTAACTGGACACGCTATTCTCTCTGAGATTTCTAGTAGAAGAGATGGAGATCCTGCGAAATTAATTGCTAATTCCAATCGTTCAATAAAAGAGCTAAATTGGATTCCAAAATATAATTCATTAGAAAAAATAATTGAGACTGCATGGAACTGGCATCAAAATCATCCACATGGATATCAAGATTAAAAATAAATATAATTGCTAAAAACATGTTGTAAAAGTATCTTTTTAGTGATACAATATATAAAATATTTTATTTTAATTTTCGGGATGTGTTACATTTGGTTGAATATTTACTAAAGGCAAATGCCAAAATTAATATCGGTATAAATATTGTTGGTACTCTTTTATCAGGTTATCATCTACTTGATATGGTTATGGTTCCAATAGATTTAGTTGATAATATTACAGTCAATATATTTGATATTGATGGTGATTTAACAATAAAAACAAATAAACAAAATATCCCTACTGACAAAAACAATATCCTTTTTAAAGTTTATGAAGCCTTTTACAATGCGAGCAATTTCAACCATAAAAAAATAAATGTTTATTTGGAAAAAATAATTCCACATGAAGCGGGTTTAGGTGGAGGAAGTTCTGATGGTGCTGTACTATTAAAAGTTTTAAACAAATATTATGATAATTTTTTTTCGGAAAAAGAATTATTAGATATTGGATTAAAAATAGGTGCAGATTTACCTTTTTTTATACTTAACAAAGCATCTAGGGTAGGGGGCATTGGAGAAATTTTAACCCCAATAATTAATAATTTACTATGCAAAATTATTATAGTAAAACCAAACTTTGGTGTATCAACCAAAAATGCTTATGAAAATATATCGAAAATAACTAATAAAAATAATTCAAATATTTTATCTATTATTGATGGACTTGAGAATAACGATATTGAAAAAATTAAAAATTCTACTAAGAACCATTTGGAACAGGGATTATTATTAACAGATAATAACATTATATCTTTTAGAAAAACTTTGGGTGAAATCAAAGATTATCAATTTTTTATGTCAGGAAGTGGAAGTGCATATTTTACTTTTGTCTCAGAGCATACCAAAGAAGAAAATCTAGAACCACTCCGAAAACAGTTAATCAATTGTGAAGTGTTTCTTTGCAATTTTTTATAAAAGATTTCATACTTATACAAGGGAAGGTGCATGTGATGAGAATTACAGATGTACGATTAAGAACAGTAAAAAATGAGAAAGAGCTTAAGCTGAAAGCTTATGCTGACATAACATTCGAAGGATGTTTTGTTATTCACGGACTGAAAATTATTGATGGTCGAAAAGGGATGTTTGTGGCTATGCCCTCAAGAAAGATGCCCGATGGAGAATACAAAGATATTGCCCATCCAATTGTTCAAGAGCTGAGGAAGAGTATAACTGAAATTGTTATAGCAAAATATCATGAAATATTATTAGCCTCTATGAATAACATACCTGTTGCAGCCGTTATTGTTCCCCAAACAGAATGATAAAAAATAAAAAGCCATTTTGATATCAATTTAGATGGCTTTTTATTATTCAAATTCAAATTTTATAATTTTGCAAATTTTACTCATTTCTAATCTCGGCTCTTTGATAGTTAAATAGATATATTCAAAAATTTGGCAATGTTTTTAGATTATTATTAACTTTATTTAGTAAAAAACCCTTACAAATGTGGAGCTGTAAGGGTTTTTATAAATTTCTTTTTATGTCCAAATATAATTTATATAAATTGGTGCCTGAGAAGAGACTCGAACTCTTACGCCTCTCGGCACTAGATCCTAAGTCTAGCGTGTATGCCAATTTCACCACTCAGGCATTTTGGTGCGTCATGTAGGGATTGAACCTACGACAACACGATTAAAAGTCGTGTGCTCTACCAACTGAGCTAATGACGCCCTTGGGGTGACTGACGAGACTTGAACTCGCGACAACCAGATCCACAAACTGGCGCTCTACCGACTGAACTACAGTCACCGTAAAATTCTCTTATAAAAAATGGAGCGGGAAACGAGATTCGGACTCGCGACATTCAGCTTGGAAGGCTGACACTCTACCAACTGAGTTATTCCCGCAAATGGTCGGAATAGCAAGATTCGAACTTGCGGCCCCCTGCTCCCAAGGCAGGTGCGCTACCGGACTGCGCTATATTCCGAAATTTCTATATTGGACGTTGTAAATTATACCATTCCTATTTTATTCTGTCAAATCTTTTTTTATAATTTTTTTTATACCCGCCCAATATACCTAAAATACTTAATTTTCTCTTTTTAAAGTTTTATATTCTAATCAATATATTCTTTTATTTTTTATTTTATTATAATTTTTATGAATCTCCATATTATCAAATTCTTCGTTTGAATTTTCCGGAATATCTACTTTTAATTTTATATAGATATCTGTAGCTTCATTTTTTATGGATCTTTTTTTAAACAAATTTCCTAAAATCGGGATATTTCCTAAAATCGGTACCTTACTTTCCAAATTATGCACAATAGCCCTTTTCAATCCGCCAATAAAAATTGTTTCACCATTTTTTATTTTTACTGTAGTCTCTATAGATCTTCCAATCTTTGAGCCGCCTTCTGCATTATACGTTCCTGTCTCTTCAGTAGATTCGGCCTTTTTTAATTTAAAATTACTTACTTCGATTTTTACTTTTAATACGATAGAATCATTGTCCTGTATAAACGGCTGTACTTTTAGAATAATTCCAGCCTCTCTAAATAATGGAGTATAAGTAGTTTTACTCGTTTCACTATTCTCATCTTTTTCTTCTCCGACAATTACTTCTTCTGCAATTTTAAATTCTCCCTCTTCACCATCTGCAATGAGAATAGATGGTATTGCACTGATGACCAAATCTTGATTGGACTCCAGAATATGCATACCAATACTGAGCACATCTTTTCCACCATTAAACTGTCTTATTAACCCTATTCCGGATGAAAAATTTGATCCTATCCCATCTATTACAGCATTTTTTAATAGAGACCCATTGACCCCCTTAGCATCTGATATTTCTCCATTATTACTATATACCCAGTCAAAACCTAATTCTTCAAACAAATTATCTGATACATCTAATATTTGAGAACTTACCCTAACTTGTTTCAAATCACTATCTAAATCTTTTATAATTTTTTTAGCCGCATCTACAACCTCTTTTTTTCCAAATAAAATTACACTAGATATTTTAGTTACGGGAGTAACTCTTAATAATCCGACATATGTACTCTCCAAAATTTCTTTTATTTCTTCTGGTGGCATTTTAAATAATTTTATTCGTTCAGTATAATATTTTTCTCCATCAATAATTGTTGCCTCAGATTTTGTAATTACTTTATCTTCAGGTTGTTTATTTATTTTTATAGAATTATTTTTTTCCAGATTAAAAGTCATATTTATTGAACTACTTTCCAAATTTATTATTTCTCCAAGGGGCAGATAACCATCTTTTTCAAATTTTACGATATAAATCCCCGGACTTATATCATTTATAACAAAATTTCCACCATGCATAGTATATATGGGACTTAGAAAACTTTTTAAAATCGTTACTTTTACACCTTCGATTCCATTATTGTATCCATTTATTAATACTTTTCCTGCAAAAGTCACTTCTCCATCTATCGTTTTTATTTTTTTAGATAAAATTATAGAATTCCCCACCTCTTTTTGTTTTAGGTTATTGGTTGATACAATTGAATTTATAATTTCATCTACTGTTGTTCCCTTAGAAAAATTGATATCCAAAATCAAATTTTTTGCACTTTCATCTGCAATTATTGAGATATGATATTCCTTTGATAACACAGAAAGAGCATCGGTAAGAGAAACTTCTTCTAAATAAAAATCACTTTCTAATTTTATGTCGTAGAATTTATTTTTAGCATAACTATAAAAAAAATTAATAAAAATCATTAAAAAAACAATGTATTTTTTCATTTTAACTCCCATATATTACAATATTTAATAATATTTATTAAACTTTATAAAATTTTATATTTCCAGATAAACATTATCTGCTTTTATTTTTATTTTATATTTTAAATTATCAATTGTTATGATTTCATTTTCTAAATATATTTTTTTTCTATTGTTTATAAATTTTATAACTACATATTTTTTATTATTTATACCTATTACATCATAAGTTTTTATATTTTCTATTTTATAATTTAATAAAAACATTTGTGTTGTTGTTGTTTTTATATTTTTCTTTTCAAAATAATTTTCATCTTCATCATTCCCTATACTTATTTTTTCATCTGAATCATTTGCATCATTAATAATATTGACTGAAATTTTAAATATAAGTTTAACAATATTATTATTGATTTCTATAGTTATTGGAGCATCCAAAATAGATAAAAAATATAATGAATGTTCTAGCGAATATAAAAATCTATTTATATTTTCTGTTGTTCCTTTCAATTCATAAGGACATCCAAATCTATTAAAGTTTAATTCATTTTTATCCTGATAATTTTCAAGACCACCTATAGATACAATTTCTATTTTGTTAAATGTAGCAATTTTTTCTATATACTGGGTAAATATACCTATATTTTCAAAAGAAATTTCCTTATATTTTTTCAAGAGATCCTCATATATTTTTGTATCCCTTATATTTTCTTCTAATCTTTTATTATATATCATATTAACTTTTTCTAATTCATTGGATTGATTAAGTATTTTTTTTTCAGTATTTTTTATTTGATTTTTTATATCCTTTATATTATTAATAGGTGAAATTATAAATTTGTACATAAAAACAAAGATTAGTGCGAGCATTGAGACAATAACAAATATATTTTTTATATTTTCTTTATAAATGTTTTTTAATTTATCAAATTTTTTAATCATTTCCAATTTTTACTCCTATATCCATTTTAAATTCATAGATTCCATCTTTTTCTCTTATGTAATCTTGAATAATTGATACAAAGCTATGATTTTTTGATATATTATCTTGAAATGTATATATATCTCCATCATCAATTGCGGTTCCTATTATTTGAATATTTCCTTTATCTGAATATTCTATAAATGTAATATGTATATATTTAGTATTTTCAATCTGAATATTTTTTAATATTTCTGTAAAATATAATTTTTTATTTGTGAGTTTATTCTCTAAATTAGCTATTTTTTCTTCGTAATTTTCTATTCCTTCGATTTCACTTCTTTTTTCATTTATTGTTCTTATTAAAACTGCCAATTGATTTTCATTCTCATTTTTATTTTTTAAAATATTGTTTTCATAATAATTTAAAATAAAAAAAACGAATAATTCTGCGATTATAAGAATACTTCCTGATAAAACTATAAATTTTTTTATTTTCTTATTTTTTATCTGTTCTTTGTAATCATGAGGTATAAAATTAATATTCTCAATATTTTGTTTATTTAAAAAGAGTTCCCCTTGAAAATTTTTAATTGATATATCATAATCAAGTAACGATTCTTTTGCTAATTTCGAAATTATTTCTTCATCTTTTTCTAAAATCTCAATTTTTTTTATTGATTCTTTTTTATCATCTATATTTTCCGACAAAAGGTTTATTCTTTCCAAAAATGTAGAAAATTCTGTTGTGCTATTATAAATTTCATTTTTTTCTATTGAGAACATATCAATATTAAAAATTTTTTTATCTAAATATACAGCTAAAAGAGTTCTTGTTATACCGATATCTATAAAAATACTATTATCATCAAAATTTTTAAGTAGATACTTATACATAAATACAGGAATTATTCCTATAATATCAATATTTTTCTCTTTCGACAGAGCTATTAGTTCTATTGCTTTTTCTATTTTGAGTAAGATAATTATAAGCATTATGTTTTCTGTATTTTCTGCTATAATAATTTCTTTTTCAATATAATCAATCGAATTATAATTCAAAATTTTATTTTCTATTTCTGATTCTATTACCAGCTCTCTTTCATCTATATCCAAATCAGTTTCAATATCTATTTTTATAATTTCAAAATACTCGTTTTCTAATAATAATATATAGTTTTTATCTTTTTTATTCTTTTGATTATTTATTTCGCCTGTGCTCTCTATGTCATCCAATAAAACTATTTTGTATTTATTTCCATTTAATATTTTTTTAATTATATCCATCTATAACCATCTCATTTATGGATTTAATATCCGGTAATGTAATATCAGTATTTCCTATATTATATTCAAGTATAATAGATATCTTAAATGTCATTTGATTGGTTATATCGCTATAGTATGATTTAATTAACTTTTCTAAATTGATAGTAAATTCACCACCTTTTCCTTTATTTAATACAGTTATTATAGAATTTTGAGGAGTAATAAGGCTTGTATCCGAAAAAATTTCTTTTTTTTGTGATAAAATACTTTTTATTTTATATCCACCAAGACTATAATCATTGTTATCAACCGGAAGAATTATTTCCCACAAAATTATATCTTCTTTATTTTTTATAAAATGCTCTATTGCCTCTTTATAAATATCATTTTTTATTCTATCTTCTATAGAATACATTTCATGAAAAATAATAGTTTCAATATTATTCATTTCTTCTCTTTCCATATAACCATCAATTTTACTCTTTAATCTTACACTTTTTCCATTTATAATTTTGTAGTTTATTAAAAATATTCCCATCATAAAAGTAATTAAAAAAACTACAATTACAATTATAAACCCATTTTTATTCATAATTTCTCCCTATTTCTCCAATGCCTTCTATGTATTTTTCTGTATCAAATTCTTTATGTATAAGTAAAATTTTTATAACATTTTCATCAATTGAAAAATTTCCGGTTATATTATCCAATATGACTTCTTCTCTTGTTTGCTTTATTTTATTTTCAGAGATAGAGTATTGTATCATGGATAGATTGCCCCCTATGATTTTAAATGCTAAATATCTATTAGTTATTATTTTATTTTTCATTATAGGCATTTCTAAAAATAAAAAATTTCCACTTTTTTCATTGTTTTTAAAAAAATCATCATCTAATATTTTGATTGCAGTTTTATCAACTATATATATTCCTTTTCCGTTTTTCAGATATTCTTTTCCGGAAAATGATTCTTCTCCTTTAAAAGAATTATTTATAGCTTCTTCTATGATATCTATCAATCTGGCATT
Source organism: Fusobacteriaceae bacterium (assembly GCA_031289425.1). Lineage (GTDB taxonomy): Bacteria > Fusobacteriota > Fusobacteriia > Fusobacteriales > Fusobacteriaceae > JAISST01. Next base: position 16,049 of record JAITPM010000121.1, on the reverse strand, counting down.
TTTCAAATCGTATGAATTTATCTTTCCAAATGTTATTCTACTTTTATAAAAAGTATAAAGGGTAGGATGTATGAGCATAATTAATATGCCCATAAGTCCAATTACTGTCATTACTTCGATCAATGTCATTCCACTGTTTTTCTCAAAATGCATAATCACTCCCCCAATAAGAAATAAAGCCTCTTTATCACTATTTTTACTACCAATTATATTTATCATAATAAGTTATAAACTTCATACATGAATATTTTTTCTTTTTTCCTTGCAAAATAAACTTTATTATCTTTAATTTATCAAATTTATTTATATTTTCTATCTGTAAATCTTCGATGATTATTATGAATTCACTGCCTAATAACGCCAAATTTTTACTTTGAACCCCATCTACCAGCTCATCTATAGGATATAGTGAGACTTGATCGTCTTCTAATATGAATTGATATTTATTTTCACCTTTTTTATTAGAAATAATATCAAAATCTTTCGATTTGACTAATGATACGACATTATTAAATATCATTTCTTCTATTTCCATTTGAAGTATACTTCTATTCATAGTAAAAAGTTTATTATTGAATTCAATAATAGGAATAATTGCAATTAAAAATATGCCCATAGCCACTATTATTTCTATGAAAGACATTGCTCTCTTTTTAGGATATCTTTTATACATAGAAAAACGTCTCCCTTATAAAGAAATATAGAAAAGTTGTTATTAAAAATGGTGCAAAAGGAATTTCTTTTTTGGTATTTTTATAAATAATTATTATTAATATTGAAAAAATTCCTCCCAGAACAAAAGCAATAAGATAATAAAAATATACTTCCATTATATATCTATATTTTAATATATATCCAAAACTTATCATCAACTTGATATCTCCAAAACCAATTGCATCTTTTTTTAGAATATCGGAAACATATCCATAGATAAATATTAAGGGTAGTGTATAAATACCAGCACCAATTATTCCATTTTCGATATTTTTTATCATAAATCCACGATGAAATATAGCAAATAACAAAAGTAAAATATTATATCTATTGGGAATTATCATATTTTTTATATCTTGTAAAAAAATAATTATACATAATATCATAATTAACCAAATATTTAAATAAGATAAATTATTTAATAACTTGACCATTTTTTACCACTGGAATCATATTCTTTGCCGACATCAGAAGAAAACCAAATATATACACCATCACCATTATTTGTAGCTGCTGAATCAGGATTGATAAATGTAAATCCTATTTCTCCACCAAAGGTTATTTCTTTACTTGCTTCTTCGACTCCACCGCCACCGGTTACTTCTTTTCTAGTGCCTCCTATTTCTATTTTTCCGGTTTTTAACATGGTTTCCGCCTTTGGATCCAGGTATTCCAATATATTATCTATAGCGGCTTTTATATTGACAGGATTATCTCCATTTGTGATATCATCAAGTGGAGCTGTACCTTTTTCAATATAATACAATTCTGATGCTGTTCTCATTGCACCAAGTAATGATATTCCTCTCATATCTCTTCCCTTTGCTAATTGCTCCCTAACCTTTGGAGTTATAAGTGTTGATAAGATTCCAATAATTGCTATCGCTACTACCAACTCAACTAATGTAAAACCTGACTCTTTTTTTCTTTCTCTGTTCTTTGACATGTTTGTCCTCCCATTTAATTTAATAGTTATAATATGTAATATGTTAAAGTAAAAACAAAGGAATCTACCCTATTAGATCACTCATACTAAAAATAGGTAAATATATGGCAACTACAACTATTCCTATAGCTATCCCAAGAATCATTATCATAAGTGGCTCTATGAAAATAAGCATTCTTTTTATTTCACGCTCCATCTCTTCTTGAGAGATTTCAGAAATTTTTTCGAAAATTTCAACTAATTTTCCGGATTCTTCTCCAATTTTTATCATAGTTATATAGTTTTTTGGAAATATTCCTAACTCGGTTATAGAATTACCGATTTCGTTTCCTGATAATATTAGAATTTTCATTTTATATAATTTTTTCTCAATATAAACATTGTCAATGTTGTTAGAGATATTTTCTATCACAGATGTTATCACCATTCCGGAATTTAATAATAATGCAAAATTCTTTGATAATTTTGAGATTATGTTTTTTTTAAAAATATTTCCAAAAATAATAATATTAAAAATTTTTCTTTGATATTCATATTTTTTTTCCGGATTCTTAAATATCTGCTGTCTTAAATAACGTAAACATAATATTACTGATAGTAAAATCATAAAAATTTTTAATATATGGTCACTAAAAAATAATAACACACGAGTAAGTAATGGTAATTCTGTCCCACTATCTATAAACATTTCTACAAAATTCGGAAGTACAAACCCAACTAAAAAAAATATTACTAAAATAGAAAATATAAAAATTATTGTAGGATAAAACATTGCTTCTTTTATTTTAGCTGATAATTCCAAGTCTATTTCTATGTATTGGCATATTCTATCTATGTTTTCAGTGAGAGTTCCCGAAGACTCCCCGATTTTTAGGTAATTGATGTAAGTTTCATCAAATATATTTTCATGTTTTTTAAAAGAATCCCCTATAGATTTCCCGGATAAAATCTCATTTTTTATATCTCTTATTATTTCTTTAAATTTTAAATTCTCTATCTCTTCTTCTTCGATTGCGAGAACCCGGATTATATCAATCCCACTTTCTAACATTATTTTTACCTCTCTGGTAAAAAACAATATTTTTCTTTTATCAATTTTTTGCTTAAATAAAAATATATGTTTTTCTAATTTCCCATTCAACAATATCAAATTTTCTGACCTTAAAATTTTTTTCAAATCATTTATATCAATTGCTTCTTTTTTACCATGTTTTTGCTTTCCTTTTGTATCAAAAGCAGTATAATTATAAATACTCACTTGTCTCTCCCATAATTAACTGTGTTTTATTATCTCATCTAATGATGTCAAACCTTCCCTGGCTTTTTCTATTCCATCTTCATAGAGATATTTTAACCCATTATTTTTTGCTGTAATTTCCAATTCTTTTAGAGACATTTTTTTATCTATTGCATCTTTTATTGAGTCAGTAATAGGTAATATTTCAAATATTCCCAGTCTACCCATATACCCGGTAAAATTGCACTTTTCACATCCATTTCCCTTATAAAAAATATGCTTTTCTGTAGAATTGATTACATCATTTCCATTCAATAATACTAGTTTTCCCATAAAATCTTCATCCTGTATCTTGCAGTGAACGCATAGTCTTCTGACAAGCCTTTGGGATATTATAAGATTAATAGACGCAGATAGCATATACGGTAATATGCCTATATTTAACAACCTATATATAGCTCCTATAGAATCATTCGTATGAATAGTAGATAATACTAAATGACCTGTTAATGCCGATTTTATTGCTATTTCTGCAGTCTCATAATCACGTATTTCACCAATCATCAGCACATCCGGATCTTGTCGTAAATATGCTCTTAATATTGTTGCAAAATCTCTTCCGATTTCGCTTTGACATTGGACCTGATTAATCCCATCTAATTTATATTCTACAGGGTCTTCTACCGTCGAAATATTTAATTTCCCATCATTAATCGTTTTTAGGATAGCATAGAGGGAACTGGTTTTTCCGGAACCTGTAGGACCACAAATTAAAATAATTCCTTTGGTTTTCTTTATTTCATTTTTTAATAAATTGTAATTATTCTCATTTAGGTTCAAATCCTCCAGATTAACATTTATTATTCTATTATCCAGAATACGGATAACTGCCTTCTCCCCATTTATGGTCGGTACAATAGAAATTCTAAAGTCCATTTTTTCTTTATCCTTAATAAGTTGAAAACTCCCATCTTGTGGTAATCTTCTCTCTGTTATATTTAAACTTGCCATGATTTTTAATCTTGAAATTATCCCCGGTAATAAATTTATTGATATTCTATTGCTTTCGATTAAAATCCCGTCAATGCGATATCTAATTCTTACATATTTTTCTAATGCTTCGATATGGATATCACTTGCATTTTTTTCTATTCCCTGATGAATAATAGCGCTGACTCCCTTTATTATCATAGGGCTATCCACAAAGAGATTGTTACTTATATCTTGATAGGAATCGTTTCTTGCCTCATCTCCTATTTCGTAAATATTTTCTTTTGTATGAATTTCAAATATATCTCCTATATTATTGCTATCTATTATTTTGATTTTTTTTTCTATTTCATTGTATTCCTTCAAGCTTTTTAAAAACTGTTCTTTATTGGCATAAAAATACGTTATATTGTTTATATTTTTTTTATGAAGTAATTCAATTGTATCTCTATTTATATTTTCAAAAATTATTAATTTTATGTGATTTCCTTTTATTTCACATGGAAAAAAATTTTTGTTATAAAAATTTTGCTCTTTTAAATCACTAATAACAGAATTTTTGAAAAAACTTTTATCATATAAAAATTTTATCTTATTTTCAAAACCATTATTATCATATATAACATTCAAGATAGTTTCATCAAATACAATTTCCTTTATTATATTTTTCATTCTTACCCTTCTTTGATAATTTTAAATTGATTTTTAAGTTTATAATCAGAAAAAAAATAATATTTTATTGTTTTTTTACCTTTATAATTTAATATTACTTTTATCTGATAATTTTCTGATTTCAAAAAACTAGGAATTAAAAAAAGAAACATGAACAGAAAAATAACTAATACCCTTTTTAACATAATAACCCAAATCTCCTATAAACCCTATTCTTTTTCCCATAATTTGTTGCTTTCTTCTGTAAAACTATCATGAAATTTTATTATATTTGCATAATTTGCAGTTTTATCGCTTTTATTTTTATATATATTTATCCTCAGATGCTTTAAAGTATCAAATCCATATAGTGATATTCTATATTTTGCAATATCTTTATTATCGAATATATAAATACTAAAAATCGGAGTTATATTTCCTTGTTCCGTTATTTTGGCATTCATTTTATCCTGAATTATCCCTCCATAAATAGTGGCGTATTTTATTTCCTTTGGCAATACTATTTCTTCTATTTTTTTATCTATATTATCAAAAATTTCTATTATTTTAATATTATAATCAATAATAACCCTGTGAATAACATTTTTATCAAATGAAATAGTGGCATATTTTTTATATGTATCTGCTATAAGGATTTTCGCATTATTTACTTGACCGACTGTCCTTGCATTTTTTATTCTTATATTTCCAAAAAATGCAAAAAACGAAACAATTAAAGCAGCTACCAGTATTTCCAAAGATATACTTCCGTTTCTATTACCCATTTTAGACCCCGTTATTTTATTATTGTTATTATTATAACACACAAATCAGGATATGTCACTTTTTATTTATTTTATTTGTCTAATTTATAAACTTTCATAAATTTTACCTTCAATATCAAATAAAGTATGTTTTATACCCTGTTATGCAAGAAAATAAAAATTTATATTTTAATCTTTAAACATGATATAATAAATCAAATAAAAAATATAATGGGGATTGGAGGCAAATGTGAAAACTAGTGTAGAAATTCTTAAAAAGTATTTCGGTTATGACAATTTTAGGGAGGGTCAAAAAAATGTAATTGATACCATACTATCAAATAATGATACATTGGGCGTAATGCCCACCGGAGCCGGTAAATCTATTTGTTATCAAGTACCTGCTTTGATGCTTGATGGTGTGACTTTAGTTATTTCTCCGCTTATCTCATTAATGAAAGACCAAATAGAAAGTTTGGTACTAGCAGGTATTGATGCCGTATATGTCCATAGCGGAATGACTGCTAGTGAGTATAAGAAAACTGCATCACAGATTGCAAAAAACAACTGCAAAATTATTTATGTAGCTCCAGAACGTCTGGATAAAGAGTCTTTTATAAATCTTTTTAAACAAGTCGATATTGATATGGTCACTATTGATGAGGCTCATTGTGTATCTCAATGGGGACAAGATTTTCGCCCTTCATATCTAAAAATCAAAGATTTTATAGATTGTTTACCAAAGAGACCTATAGTATCTGCTTTTACCGCTACAGCTACATCCAAAGTCAGAGATGATATTGTTTCTATTCTAGAATTAAAAAATCCTTATGTCTGTGTTACAGGTTTTGATAGAAAAAACTTGTTTTTTGAAGTGAGAAAGCCTTCTGATAAGATAAAAGAACTTATGAAAATCCTTTCGGAGCGAAGGGATCAAAGTGGTATTATATACTGTTCCACAAGGAAATCTGTGGAAGAAGTGTGTGATTTTCTTATAGATTACGGTTATAAGGCAACTCGTTACCATGCGGGATTGAGCGATAAAGAACGTAGTGTAAATCAAGATGATTTCAGTTTTGATAAAAAACCGGTTATGGTTGCTACGAATGCTTTTGGCATGGGAATTGATAAATCTAATGTGAATTATGTCATACACTATAACATGCCTAAAAATCTGGAAAGTTATTATCAGGAAGCAGGAAGAGCAGGGAGAGATGGAAGTACTGCTGATTGTATTTTATTATATGGGGCGAGAGATGTGCAAATGAATAAATTTCTTATTGAAAAAAGCCATTCTGAGAATAATGAATTAAAGTGGGAACAACGAGATGAACTGATAAAAAAAGATTTGCAACTTTTAAAGGAAATGACTTTTTATGCTTCTACTACTGAATGTCTTCGAGGATATATATTAAAATATTTTGGAGAACAGAAAGATTTGTTTTGCGGTAATTGTGGTAATTGTAATACTACATTCGAAGAGGTGAATATTTCTATTGATTCACAAAAGATAATATCATGTGTATACAGAATCAATAAATTAGGCTGGCCTTATGGAAAAAATATGATTGCAGATGTGTTGAAGGGAAGTAATAACGAAAAAATTAAAAATGCCAAATTTGATAAACTCTCTACATACGGTATTATGAAAGATGTGCCCAAAAGGAGAATTATTGATATTATTGATTATTTATGCCAAGACGGGTTTTTAGAACTAACTGATGACAAATATCCTGTTGTTAATTTAAATGATAAATCCTATGAGATTATAAAGGGACATGAGTCAATTATTATAAAAATGCCAAAGCATGTAGAGCCTGAAATTAAAAAAGATAAATCCACTAAAAAAACAGATGCTTCAAAGTCTATTCCTGTATCAGATAGATTATTTGAACTTCTTCGCCAAGAAAGACGCAAATTGGCAGATGAAGCCAGAGTTCCTGCTTTTATTGTATTTTCTGATGCTACCTTAAAAGATATGTGCCGTAAGATGCCTGTAAGTAGAGACGAGCTGCTCGAAGTATCCGGTGTAGGAGCTCAGAAGCTGGAGAGATATGGAGATGCGTTTATTGAGGTTATTAGTGGCTTTGTTAAAGATAAAAAGCAATAGATAAAAATTAAGGTATTTAGCATTTCGCAAATACCTTATTTATTTTTATTATTTATTTTTTTGTTTTCCCCAAATAAGCAGCCTTAACATTCTCATTTTCAAGTAATTCAGCACCGGTACCTACAATAGTTATCTCACCAGTTTCCATTACATAACCCATATCTGCTGCTTTTAACGCCATATTAGCATTTTGTTCTATCAGCAAAATCGTTACTCCTTGCTCATTTATCTTTTTAATAATATCAAACACACCTTGTACAATAATAGGAGCTAGACCCAATGAAGGCTCATCCATCATGATTAGCTTCGGTCTTGACATAAGTGCTCTTCCTATGGCAAGCATCTGTTGTTCTCCACCTGACAGAGTCCCTGCCATCTGCCATGTACGTTCTTCCAACCTAGGAAATAGCGAATATATCCATTTCAAATCCTCATCCAAAGAACCTGACCTCAAATATGCGCCGATTTTTAGATTTTCCAATACTGTAAGGTTTGGAAATACTCTTCTTCCCTCCGGAACTAGAGTTATTCCCATAGAAACTATCTCATCAGTAGGCTTTCCCAATAATTCTATACCATTAAAAGAAATATTTCCCGACCCCTTTACAAGACCGGCTATAGCACGCAAAGTAGAGCTTTTACCAGCCCCATTTGAACCTACTAAAGTTACTATTTTTCCCAATTCAACAGAAAAACTAATATTTTTAACGGCTTTTATTCCCCCATATGATATACTTAAATTTTCTATCTTAAGAAATTCTTTATTGTTCATTTGGCACCCCCAGATATGCTTCTATTACTCTTTTATCGTTCTGTATCTCATGAGGTGTACCCGAAGCTATTAATTTACCGAAATCCAATACATAAATTCTATCAGAAATTTCCATTACCAGATTCATATGATGTTCTATCATAAAAACAGTCAGCTTAAAATCTTTTTTTATTTTTCTGATAAATTCTGTAAGTTCATTAGTTTCCTGAGGGTTCATTCCCGCTGCCGGTTCATCCAAAAGAAGTAATGATGGCCCTGTAGCCAATGCTCTTGCTATCTCCAGATGACGTTGCTTACCATAGGGAAGTGAGCTCGCTATTTCGTTTTTCAAATCAGCCAATCCTACAATTTCCAGAAGTTCCATAGTTTTTTTCCTGTTTTCTGCCTCTTCTTTGTAGTTTAATCTGAAAATAGCAGATAGAAAATTAGCCTTTGACCTCATATGTGTTGCAATCAAGATATTTTCAAAAACTGTAAGTTTTCCGAATAATCTGATATTTTGAAATGTCCTTGCTATTCCGAATTTTGTTATCTTATCGGGAGTAAATTTTATCATACTTTTTTTGTTATTGCTGTCATTTCCTAAATTAAAGCCTATACATTTATCATTAAAATAGATTGCTCCTTCAGTTGGGGTATATACTCCTGTTATCACATTGAATGCAGTGGTTTTCCCTGCTCCATTTGGTCCTATTAGAGCTACGATCTCTCCCTCATATACATCAAGGGATAGATTATCTACAGCTACAACTCCACCAAATCTCATAGTAAGTTCAGTAATTTTCAATACGTTTTTATTCATTAGTTATCACCTGTCATTTTAGATGATTTTCTTCTGAAAATGTTCAAATATTTCTTATATTTAAAGAAATCATATATTTTATCCCATGAAAATTCATTGGTTCCCATGAGTCCCTTTCTAAAAAATAAAACTATCAACATGAGCAAAATAGAAAAAATAACCATTCTCAAACCAGGTCTAAATATAGGTATTGCTACCCCTGCTATTTCCAATGGACTATCGAAGAATCTCAACCATTCCAGTCCATATGTTATTATAAAAGAAGCTAGTACGGTTCCTGTAACACTTCCCATTCCACCTAATACCACTATCAGTAAAAAATTATATGTGAGAGTAAAATAAAATTGCTTAGGGTCAACCGTCGTCAATAATGATACATACAGTCCTCCAGCTATAGCACTAAAAAATGCACTTACAGCAAAAGATAATTCTTTATGAAAAGTTAAATTAATCCCCATAGATTCTGCTGCTATATTATCTTCCCTAATAGCCTTGAAAGCTCTACCATAAGAAGAATTTATCAAAAGCACCATTAACCCTATACATATGGTAGCAATTCCAAATGTCGTAAATAGAGATGTAATGGGCGGAATTTTCTTTATTCCTAATGCTCCATTTGTTATTCTAGGCATATTCGTAAGCACTATTCTTATTATTTCTGAAAATCCTAAGGTAGCTATTGCCAGATAATCACTTTTTAATCTGAGTACAGGATATCCTATTATCAGAGCCAATATTGATGCAATGATTCCTCCTATAAGCAAAGCAACTATAAAAGGCAGCCTCATTTCCACCAACCATGGTGCCATAGGCTCAATATAGAATATGGATTTTATATTGGCTTTGGGTACGGTAAATACAGCTACACTGAAGGCTCCTATTGCCATAAATCCGGCTTGTCCCAGAGAAAATAATCCTGTAAATCCATTTACTAAATTCATAGATACGCTTACTATTGCGTAAATAGCCGATAGATTCAATATTCTTTTTATATAGGCATCTCCTATATAATTTTTATCTACTGCAAATAATAGACCGGATATTAATGCGGTTAAAAGAATAGAGCATATAATTTTTGTTTTTTTATTCATATATATCACACCTTGTCTGTAGTTTTTTCCCCAATCAGTCCTGTAGGCTTTACTATCAACATTATTATAAGCAATGTGAAAGCAAAAGCATCTCTATACCCTGTCATACTAGGGAAAAGAGCTACCAATAGAGATTCAGAAACACCTAAAATCAAGCCACCCAATACTGCTCCAGGAATGCTTCCTATCCCACCAAAAACTGCTGCTATAAAGCATTTTAATCCCGGCATCATACCCATCAAAGGATATATGCTTGGATATTTTGCACCCCATAAAAAAGAACCTATTGCGGCCAAAAAAGAGCCTATTCCAAATGTAGATGATATTACCCAATTGATTTTTATCCCCATAAGCCTTGCGGTCTCATAATCCTTTGATACAGCTCTCATAGCCATACCTATTTTAGTATGATGAACTAAAAACATAAGCCCCAATAACAATAATATAGTCAAAATCGGAATAATAATAGTTACAACTTGAAATGATACATTTCCAAATTTTATTACTCTGGTCAATAACGGCATCTCTGGATATCCTTTGGGAACGCCAGAAAACAAATAAGTAGCTAAATTTTCAAGTAAATAAGAAGCTCCTATTGCAGAAATCATAATTGACATTCTAGGTGCATCTCTAAGTGGCTTGTAGGCCGTACGCTCCAACACCATTCCCAAAACTACCGTCATTAACATAACAAGTGGTATTGATAGATATGAAGGTAATCCAAAAGTTACCATTGCAAACATCATAAAATACCCTGCCATCATAAAAACGTCGCCATGGGCAAAATTGATCAAAAGTAATATTCCATAAACCATTGTATACCCTATCGCTATAAGTGCATACAAGCTTCCAATAGAGAGACCATTTATCAGATGTTGTATATAAATATCTGCGCTCATACAGGTTGTCCTCCTAAAATATTTCTATTATAACGAAAAGTACTGCCTTACTTTTCAAATAATTTATAAAATAAGGCAGCTATTTGAATTCTTTTCTTTTTATTAATTAAACTTGTTCTCTAAATAAATTGCTATTTAAAATTTAAATAATTATTTCGCAATACTTTGACTACTTAGATATTGGAATTTTCCATCTTTTATAACTTTTATTACAGCGAAATCTTTTTGAGCATCACCATTCTCATCAAATTGGAATGAGCCTGTGACACCTTCTAAATTCTTTGTCTCAACCAAAGCCTTTCTTATTGCCTCGCCATCAGTAGAACCGGCTCTTTTTATAGCGTCCAATATAACTATGTAAGAATCGTATCCCAATGCAGAAACAGCAGGTATTACTTGATCTTTTCCATTTAAAAATTCTTTAAATCCAGGTACAAACTTTTTAGCTTCTGCTGTAGCTGCCGAGTTATTTTCATCAAAGAAAGTGGAAATAACCACACCTTCGGCTGCAGTGCCTGCAACTGCTATTATAGATTCATTTTCCCAAGTATCTCCACCCATTATTAATCCAGTAATCCCAAGTGCTCTTGCTTGTTTTATTATTAATCCGGCTGTAGCTATAGAAGAAGGTGCGAAAATAACTTCTGCTCCTGCTGCCTTAGCATTTGTTAGAATGGAATTAAAATCTTGTTCATTAGTTTGGAATTCGCTTTTTGATACTACTTGTCCACCAAGTTTTTCAAATTCTCTAGAGAAAAAGCTTCCAAGTCCTGTCGAATAGTCATCGCCCATTTGAGTTATTACGGCTGCTTTCTTTACTCCTTGTCCAAAGGCGTAATTAGCTAATACTGTTCCTTGAAATGGATCTAAGAAACATGCTCTGAAATAAAATTCATTTCCCTCTGTAACCATAGGGTTTGTACAAGAAGCTCCCATTGCAGGCACTTTAGCGTTTTTAAAAATATCTCCTGCTGCTATAGAAACTCCAGATCCGTATGAACCTATTATTGCTACCACTTTGTCTTTTTCTACCAATCTTGTCGCTGCTATAGATGCTTCTGCTTTGTCTGATTTATTATCTACTATTACCAATTCGACTTTCTTACCAAGAACTTCTGGATATACTTTGTTTGCATATTTTATTCCATCAACTTCTTGAGAACCTCCGCCGCCATTTTCGCCGGTAAGCGGTTCAAAAACACCTATTTTTATGGTATCATCTGCTGCTAGTATTTTTTCACTTGATGTAACTAAAGTTGCTATTACTGTTAAGATTGCTACTGTTGATAAAATTATTTTTTTCATTTTGGAAAACCCCCTATTTAATTAAATATATTAATTTATAAAAACAGATGTCCGCTTATCTGAGACAATCTTACTAGAAATATAGCATGTTTTTTTATTTTATTCAAGTAAAAGTTTAAAAGTTAATCAATTTTCCTTATATCTTATCATAAAAATAAAATATTATCCATACAACACATCACTATTTATGATAAGAACTATAAATTATTAATTAAATATCTAAACAAATATAAATAATAACTAAGCAATAAATAATAAAAATTATTATTAAATAGGGTATGATGTTATAAATGCAGCAATTTAGGGAAATTTACATAGTAACAAATAAAGATAAATCCGGATATCAATATAAAATGCTTGACATTTGCTATTATTTCTATTATAATAATTAAGTTAAAAAATATAGTTGGAAGTTTCATTATTAAGAGAAGGGAGGGTAAAATGCCTACTTTAAGTCAGTTATTAAAGAGTGGAAGAGAAGTATTGCTTGATAAGAAAAAATCTCCTGCATTACAAGGTAATCCACAAAGAAGAGGAGTTTGTGTAAGAGTATACACAACTACACCGAAAAAACCAAATTCAGCATTAAGAAAAGTTGCTAGAGTAAAATTGACAAATGGCCTAGAAGTTACTTGTTATATTCCAGGCGAAGGACATAACTTACAAGAACACTCAATCGTTCTAGTAAGAGGTGGAAGAACAAAAGATTTACCAGGAATTAGATATAAGATAATCAGAGGCGCTCTAGATACTGCAGGTGTTGCTAAAAGACAACAAAGCAGATCAAAATACGGAGCTAAAAAAGAAAAAAAATAATTATTAAGGAGGTGGAATAACTAAATGTCAAGAAGAAGAGCAGCAGTAAAGAGAGATGTATTACCAGATTCAAGATACAGCGATAAAATAGTCACTAAAGTTATTAATTCGATTATGCTAAAAGGAAAAAAATCAATAGCAGAGGGAATCTTTTATTCAGCGATGGATTTGATAAAAACTAAAACTGGACAAGAAGGATATGATATTTTTAAACAAGCTCTTGAAAATATAAGACCGCAAATAGAAGTACGTTCTAGAAGAATAGGTGGAGCTACTTATCAAGTACCAGTAGAAGTAAGACCTGAGAGACAACAAACTTTATCAATTAGATGGTTAACTATCTATACTAGACAAAGAAAAGAATATGGTATGATCGAAAAATTGGCCGCAGAGTTAATCGCAGCTGCTAATAATGAAGGTTCTACAATAAAGAAAAAAGATGATACATACAAAATGGCAGAAGCAAATAGAGCTTTCGCACATTATAAGATATAGTCAGAGCTTATAAATTTTGAGGAGGAGAAATATTTAATGGCTAGGAAGGTTTCTTTAGAAAAAACTAGAAACGTCGGAATAATGGCCCATATAGATGCAGGAAAAACGAGTACTACAGAAAGAATACTGTTTTATACTGGAAAAGAGCATAAAATTGGTGAAGTTCATGATGGCCAAGCTACAATGGATTGGATGGATCAAGAAAAGGAAAGAGGAATAACTATAACTTCAGCTGCTACTACCTGTATCTGGAAAGAGCATAGAATAAATATAATAGACACACCAGGCCACGTGGATTTTACTGTTGAAGTTGAAAGGTCTTTGAGAGTTCTTGACGGAGCTGTAGCTGTGTTCTCAGCAGTGGATGGAGTTCAACCTCAATCAGAAACTGTATGGAGACAAGCAGACAAATATCATGTGCCGAGAATTGCCTTTTTTAACAAAATGGATAGAATCGGGGCTGATTTTGATATGTGCGTCACTGATATCAGAGAAAAACTAGGATCTACTCCTGTACCAATCCAATTGCCTATAGGTGCAGAAGATAATTTCGTTGGTATTGTAAATTTGATAGAAATGAAAGAAAATGTTTGGGCAGCAGATTCAGATCAAGGTCGAAAATTTGATGTACGAGATATAAGACCTGAATTACTAGAAAAAGCTACTGATGCAAGACAATATATGATAGAAGCTATTGTCGAAACTGATGATGCATTGATGGAAAAGTTTTTTAATGGAGAAGAACTGACAGAAGAAGAGATCAGAGGTGCCATAAGAAAAGCAACTATTGATAATATAATAGTTCCTGTAATTTGTGGAACTGCTATGAAAAATAAAGGTATACAAGAATTACTTGATGCTATCGTAGACTTTATGCCATCACCTACAGATGTAGCTATGGTAAAAGGCAGCGATATAAAAGATCCTGATAAAGAAGTGGATAGAGAAATGTCTGATGAGGCTCCTTTTGCTGCGTTAGCATTTAAAGTTATGACAGATCCATATGTAGGAAAACTTACATTTTTTAGAGTTTATTCAGGAGTGGTAGAAAAGGGTTCGTATGTACTAAATTCTACTAAAAATAAAAAAGAAAGAATCGGAAGAATTCTTCAAATGCACGCTAATAAAAGAGAAGAAATAGATGTAGTATATTGTGGAGATATAGCTGCTGCTGTAGGATTGAAGGATACAACTACTGGTGACACTCTATGTAGCGACGCCTCTCCTATAGTATTAGAAAAAATGATATTCCCAGAACCGGTTATTTCAGTTGCAGTGGAACCAAAGACTAAAGCTGACCAAGAGAAGATGGGAATTGCCCTTTCAAAACTTGCTGAAGAAGACCCTACATTCAAAGTAAAATCTGATGAAGAAACAGGACAAACAATTATTTCTGGAATGGGTGAACTTCATTTGGAAATAATAATAGACAGAATGAAAAGAGAATTTAGCGTAGATTCCACTGTTGGTAAACCTCAGGTCGCATACAGAGAAACTATATCCGGAACTACTGACCACGAAGTCAAGTATGCAAAACAATCGGGCGGTAGAGGACAATATGGACATGTTAAAATTATTCTTGAACCAAATCCCGGAAAAGGATTTGAATTTGTAAATAAGATAACAGGTGGAGTTATTCCAAGAGAATATATTCCAGCGGTAGAAAAGGGAGCTAAAGATGCATTAGAAAGTGGAGTAGTAGCCGGATATCCTGTAGTTGACTTAAAGGTCACTCTCTATGATGGTTCATACCATGAAGTCGATTCCTCTGAAATGGCATTCAAAATAGCCGGATCAATGGCAGTGAAACAAGCAGCCGCTAAATCCAACCCAATTATTCTGGAGCCTGTATTCAAAGTAGAAGTAACTACTCCTGAAGAATACATGGGAGACCTAATAGGAGATTTAAGTTCAAGAAGAGGAACTATTTTAGGTATGACTGATAGAAATGGAGCCAAAATAATCAATGCAAAAGTTCCATTATCTGAAATGTTTGGGTATGCCACTGATTTGAGATCAAGATCCCAAGGAAGAGCTACTTATTCTATGGAGTTTTCTGATTATGTACAAGTTCCTGCTTCTATTCAAAAGGAAATTCAAGCAATAAGAGGATAATAATTAATATTTATAATTTAGTTGTCTAATCATTTTAAAAATATAAAATTTTTTAGGAGGTACATTTTAAATGGCAAAAGCAAAATATGAAAGAACCAAACCCCATGTAAACATAGGAACAATAGGTCACGTTGACCACGGTAAGACTACTCTAACAGCAGCAATATCTAAGGTATTATCTGAGAAATATCCTGCTCATAATAAAAAAGTAGATTTTGACAGTATAGATGCGGCTCCAGAAGAAAAAGAAAGAGGAATAACAATTAATACTGCTCATATAGAATATGAAACAGAAGCAAGACATTATGCCCATGTTGATTGCCCAGGACATGCTGACTATGT
>JAITPM010000032.1 GCA_031289425.1 Fusobacteriaceae bacterium | reverse complement strand
TAATTTTATTGAAAAAAGAATTGCAATTTTAGGTGGAAGTACAACTGCTGACATAAAAGATATTTTGGAAATATTCCTTTTATCTGAAGGAATAAAGCCTGTTTTTTATGAATCAGAATACAACAGATTTAATGAAGATGCTTTTTTTGGAGAAGAACTAGAAAAATTTATTCCAGATATAATCTATATACATATATCATATAGAAATATTAGTCAGTTTCCTCATAGATCGAATTCTAAAGAAGATGTTAATAGCCTTTTATCTCAAGAATATAATAAATATTGTAATATATGGAATACTTTAAAAGAAAAATTTAACTGTATTATAATACAAAATAATTTTGAATATCCTAGAAATAGAATAATGGGTAATTTTGATAGAATATCTCCCCTAGGAAAAATAAATTATATAGATAAATTAAACAGAAAACTAGTAGATTATGCAGAACAAACCACAGATTTTTATATTAATGATATAAACTATTTGTCTGCATCTATTGGGCTTGATAAATGGCACGATTTATCTATGTGGTATGGATATAAGTATTCTCTATCATTTGAAGCTATTCCTCATTTGTGCAAAAATATTGCTAATATTATAAAAGCTATTTTTGGAAAAAATAAAAAGTGTATTGTATTAGATTTAGATAACACATTATGGGGCGGAGTAATTGGTGATGATGGTATAAATAATCTAGCCATTGGTACAGAAACTGCAATTGGAGAAGCTTATACAGAATTTCAGAAATATATAAAAGAATTAAAAAATATAGGAATTTCTTTAGCTATCGCTTCTAAAAATGAAGAAAGCATAGCGAGAGAAGGATTAAATTTATCAGATATGATTTTAAAAGAAAAAGATTTTTATACTATAAAAGCAAATTGGGTACCTAAATTTGAAAACATAGCAGAAATAGCACAAGAAATTAATATTGGAAAAGATAGTATAATTTTTTTGGATGATAATCCGGCAGAACGAGAAATTGTAAAAATTAATATTCCAGATATATGTGTTCCCAATATTGGAGATAATGTAGTTAATTATATAGATTACATAGATAAAAATGGATATTTTGAAATAACCAAACTATCAAAAGAAGATTTAGAAAGGAATGATTCCTACGAATCTAATAAAAAAAGAAATGAAGAAAAAAAGAAATTTGCCTCATATGAAGATTTTTTATTATCATTGGATATGATTGCAGATATTAATTTTATTAAACCAATCTACAATGATAGAATAGCTCAATTAACGAATAAAACTAATCAATTCAATCTAACTACTAAAAGATATAGCTTGAGTGATATAGAGCAAATAGCTAAATTAAACGATAATGTAATAATTTACGGGAGACTTAAAGATAAGTTTGGAGATAATGGACTTATATCAATCGTTATAGGTAAAATAATAGATAAAGATCTTCATATTGACCTGTGGTTAATGAGTTGTAGAGCATTAAAACGGGATATGGAAAAAGCTATGTTAGATTTTTTGATAGATGTTTGTAATAAAAAAAAATTAGATAATATTTATGGCTATTATTATAAAACTTCAAAAAACAATATGGTTAGAGAACATTATTTAAATTTAGGATTTGAATGCTTAGAGCAATCTGAAGAATCAAGTAAATGGAAACTCTCTGTTAAATATATTAATGGAAGAGCAAATGAAGTAATAAAAATAGAGGAGTATTAGAATGAAAGAGCGATTACAAGAAATATTTAGAGATGTATTTGACGATGAGGGATTGATATTAACAGAAAAAATGACAGCTGCTGATATAGAGGATTGGGATTCATTGGCTCAAATAAATTTAATAATAGCGATACAAAAAGAATTTAAAATAAAATTTGTTTTAGAGGAAATTGTTAAATTAGAGAATGTAGAAAAAATATTAGAATTAATAAAGTCCAAAATAAAGTAGGAGATACTATGAAATTTCACCATATAGGGATATGTTGCAAAAATATACTTGAAGAAATAAAAGATATTAAACAAATTCATTCAATAAAGACAATTAGTGACATCGTATATGATGAAAGGCAAGATGCGGAATTATGCATGATAGAACTGAAAGAAGGAATTTTAATAGAATTAATTTCTGGAAAACAAGTAGAAAAACTAATAAAAAAGAATATCTCTTATTATCATTTATGTTATGAAACTGAAAATATAACTTTTGAAAAACAAAAACTTATAAATAATGGAGCATTACTATTAAGCGATGAAAAAGATGCTGTTCTGTTTTTTGATAAAAAAGTATGTTTTTTGATGGTTTCATATGGAATAATTGAATTAATAGAGACTATATAGATCTATGATTAACTGAACTTAATTAATAAATTTAAATAAATAATAAAAAATGCGAGATGATTTTATGGAGATAATTAATGCTAATGTTAAAAATAAAAATAAAATAATAGAATTTATAAAAATGTGTTGGAAAAAAGATCATATTTTTGTAAAAGATGAAAAGTTATTTGATTTTTTTCATAAGAATAGCAACAATAATTTAAATTTTATTATAGCAATGGAAGGAGACATCATAAAAGCTATATTAGGTTTTTTACCTTATACAAATGAAGAAAATGCAGATGTTTTTACGGTATTATGGAAAAGTATAGATAATTCAATGTGTGGACTAGAATGTTTGGAATATCTTTCTGAACATTTTAAAGTATCTTCTTGTGGAATAAATAAAAAAACTATTCCTATATACAATTTTTTAGAAATGATGAATGGTAAATTAAATCATTATTACATAATAAATCACAATATAGACAATTTTAAAATAGCAAAAATAAAAAATATTTATAAATTTGAAAATATAAATATTTTAAATGAAAATAAAATAATAGTTTTTAATTCCATGAATGATTTGATTAAGGTATTTGAATACAATAATTTAAAAAAATATAATTTTTTTAAATCAAAAGAATATTTCGAAAAAATATACTTTAACCATCCATATTATAAATATGAAGTTATAGGAATAAAAAATGACTTAGATGAAATAAAATCTATAATGGTCTTAAGAGAAATAAAAGTAAATGACGCAAAATGTTTAAGAATAATTGATTTTCTTGGAGATGAGAATTGCCTAATAAATATACAGAAATGGCTTGTAGAAAAATTAGAAATACATAATTACGAATATGTTGATTTTTATCAAATTGGAATAAAAGATGAAATTTTAACAAAAGCTGGCTTTATCGAAAGAAAAGAAGATGATGAAAATATAATCCCTAATTATTTTGAACCTTTTGAACAAAAAAATGTTGAAATATATTATATGACATCGTGTAAGGAAGATTTTAGAATGTTTAAAGGTGATGGTGACCAAGATAGGCCAAGTATTCCTAAAAGCGAGGTAAATATATGAATTCATCTGAGTTAACAATTATAATGTATCATTATGTTAGAAATCTAAAAGATAGTAGATTCCCAGAAATAAAAGGGTTAGATATTTCTCTTTTCGAAGAACAAATTAAATATTTAATAAAACATTATAATATCGTTTCTATAGATCAAGTAATAGAAAATCTGGATAATAAAAAATGCTTACCTAATAATCCAGTGATATTGACTTTTGATGATGGTTACAAAGATCACTATACATATGTTTTTCCAATTTTAATTAAATATAACATTAAAGGTTGCTTCTATATACCGGCAAAATGTTTCAAAGAAAAAAAGGTGCTAGATGTCAATAAAATACATTTTATTTTAGCTAGTGAAGAAGATAAAAGAAAAATCATAAAAGATATTTTTGAATTATTAGACAAAAATAGAGAAAAATATTTTCTGGAACAAAATACTTATTATTACAAAAAATTAGCAATCAAATCTAGATTTGATACTGAAGATGTAATATTTATCAAAAGAATACTACAAGTGGAGCTTATAGAAGAATTGAGGAGCAATATCATAGATTATCTATTTAAAAAATATGTAACTAATGATGAGACTGCATTTTGGGAAGAATTATATTTAACAAAAGATCAAATCCAATGTATGCAAAAACTAGGGATGCATATAGGTTCACATAGTTATGATCATATATGGCTCGGATCTGTAGACGGAAATATACAAGATAGAGAAATACAAAATTCTTTAAAATTTATGAAAGAAATCGGAATAAAAACCGACAATTGGACAATGTGCTATCCATATGGAAGTTATAATGAAGCAACAATTGAAATATTGAAAGAAAATAAATGTAAACTAGCTCTAACAACTGAAGTAAAAATAGCAAATTTGACAGAAGGAAATAGATACATATTACCCAGATTTGATACAAATGATATACCTAAA
>JAITPM010000010.1 GCA_031289425.1 Fusobacteriaceae bacterium | reverse complement strand
TTTCCTTGTTCTTTCCAGAATTCAGTCTTTTCAATATTTAATCCATGAAATAATTTTTTATTATCTTCTGCTTCTTTAATATTGAAAAAATAATAGAGCATAGACATATTGAGAGTTTTACCAAATCTTCTTGGCCTTGTGAATAAGGTTACCTTTGCTTTATTGGTCAACAATTCATTTATAAGATTGGTTTTATCTGCATAGAAATAATCTAATTCGATCATTTCCTTAAAATCACTTATACCTATTGGTAATGCTTTCATACAATCACCTCTATAATTAAGGTTTTGAAATAATTATTTATTATATTTTACCACATATTCATAAATAAATATACATTTTAATCCACATGATTATTTAACATTTTAGAAAATATTCATTATTTTTTTCTTATACTAAAATTTCTTTAAATTTTAGTATAAAAATCTATTTCTATAATTTCATATTAAATATAACAGAACAATGTTATTGTAAAATCAAAAACTAATAAAAAAATAGAAAAATATCAATAAAAAACCATGTAAAATTGAAGATAAATTATTTGTTAAAAAAGAGATACTCATAACAAAATTCCTATAAATATTGGGTTTTTTGATTTGTTGTTTTATGTTTATTTTGATTTATATAATAAAAAAATGAATATTTAAACAAAAAAATAAAAAAAAGAGTGACATAGAATGAAAAATATGTTATAATAATAACAAAAATTAATAACGACGACCAATAGAGTGTTATTTAAATATTTGGGGAGTTGTCATATGGGTAAGTGTTGTTTAAATAAAAAAAATTGCTTTATATATTGAAAATATAATAAATTAATTAATATAAAACTAGTGTTGAACAAAATTAAATATAAATTATTAAAGACATTTAAATTGGCGTTAAATGTTTAGTAAATTGTTTGAAACCTTATTAATATGCATCTTAATTTGAAATTTATTATTTTTTGAGTTTTTGTTAAAAGTTTTTGTTTTTGTTGGAATTTTTTGAAATGTTTTTGTTATTGAAATAAAAAAAAATTATTATTAAAATAATAGAATGTATGAAAGTGAATTTTGTATATTTTAATGATTTTATAAAATATGAATATTAAATTTAACATGGAATAATATGAAAAATGATTTAAATGTTGAAAAAGAAACTTATAACTAAAAAATGCTATAAAATTGGATTTTTTGATTAAATATTTTATATAAATAAATATTGATATAATAAAAAATAAATATTTAAACAAAAAAATAAAAAAAATAGTGACATAAAATGAAAATAGTGTTATAATAATAACAAAAATTAGTAATGGCAACTAGTTAAGTATTATTTAAAAAAATTGGAAGTTGCTATGGTATATATTATGTCAAATTTTAGAAAAATATTTCATATATTAAAAATATAATAAATTAATTAATATATAACTTGTGTTGAACAAAATTAAATATAGATTATCAAAGACATTTAATTTGGCGTTAAATGTTTAGTAAATTGTTTGGAATCTTATTAAGATGCATCTTAATATGAAATTTATTGCTTTTTTGTTTTTGTTGGAATTTTCAAAATGTTTTTGTTATTGGAACTAAAAAATATTTTTATTTTTAAATAATAAAATATATGAAAGTGAAATTTGTATATTTTAATAATTTTATAAATATGAATATTAAATTTAATGGGAGGTAAAATGAAAAATGAATTAAATGTAGAAAAAGAAATGAAGCGTTTTTTAAAGCGCAAGGTTACTTTTGTAGCAGGCCTAATTGTTTCGTTTTTAATTACTGGATTTTTAGGATTTGCACAAAAAGAAAATGTTATTAGTCAATTAGATCAAGGGGAGAAAGTTATATCAAATTTAGAAGAAACAAGTGATGAAGAAAATCTAGCTTTATTGGGCGAAAGTGAAGCTAAGAAAAGTGATTCATCGAATCTCAAAAAAGTGAATAAAAAAGAGGTGAACAGGGGAAATAAATTATCAAAAAATGTCAAACCAATTTTAGAAGGAGAAAAAGAAGCAAAAAAGAAAGAAAAAGAGGTAACATTAAATGAGAATATGTCAGTTGATGAATATACTTCGAAATTAGAAGAGGAAAGAGTACATATAACACAATTGTTGCAGGAAAATGAAGTGAATAGAGAACAAATTTGGACAGATTATCAAGAATTAATAAGGAAGGGGGATTTTTATTCTAAACCAATTTTATTGAGTACACAAATTTTCTTTACTATTGATATTGTGGCAAGTGGTATGAACAAAGATGGAACAAAAAATGAATGGAAAAGCATATATGTAAAACCTGTTAAAACAACTACGGTTGAAAATCCTAATGATATAGTAATACCATCAGACGACGATGAATCGAATACAGACAACGATGGCTCGAATATAAATAATGGCGGAACACCACCAAATAACGGTGAAACTCAGGGTAATAGTGAAGAACCAGATCCAGGGAATGTAGTACCTCCACCAAATAATAACAATAATGTACCACCAAATAGTGGAGATCAAAGTGAGAAAGATCCAGAAGTAGGAGATGGAGATGATAAAGATCCAGATGATCCGGAAATAGGAAATGGAGAAGAGAAAGATCCAGGTGACCCGGAAATAGGAAATGGAGAAGAGAAAGATCCGGATGATCCAGAAATAGGAGATGGAGAAGATAAAGACCCAGAAGATCCGGAAGTGGGAGATGGAGGCAATAAAGAACCAGAAGATCCGGAAGTGGGAGATGGAGAAGATAAAGACCCAGAAGATCCAGAAATAGGAGATGGAGACGATAAAGACCCAGAGGATCCGGAAGTGGGAGATGGAGATGGTAAAGACCCAGAGGATCCGGAAGTGGGAGATGGAGATGATAAAGAACCAGAAGATCCGGAAGTGGGAGATGGAGAAGATAAAGAACCAGAAGATCCGGAAGTGGGAGATGGAGACGATAAAGACCCAGAAGATCCAGAAGTGGGAGATGGAGACGATAAAGACCCAGAAGATTCAAATACAGGGAAAAATATAAATGTAGGAGCAAATGTAGTAGATTTCGAAGTAAATATTCCAAATCTTTCGAACATTATATCCATAGGCCTAAGTAATTCCGCAATTGCGGCTATAGCAGCAATACAAAGTGAATCAGTAAAACCAGGTAACATCTCTATGAAATTTGCTTATGATCCAGAAATTACTATACCAACTATAATTTCTCCAGAAACAGACATAATAGAAATAAATGGCCCAGGAACAATATCAGTAAAATTGGATCAAAAGATTCCTGTTGTATCAGAACCTAATTTTAACATTCCAAGTTTTGATACAAAACTAATAGAGGTTCCAAGTAAACCAATAATTCATAATACTGATGAGATAATTCCGGATGATATATTTTTTGAAAGTACTGTGAATGTTGCAAATGAAAGTTATAGCTGGACTTTTAATGATAACAAGATATTTCATGCCGGAATCATATCTCAGTTATCAATTAATAGTGGTAAGATAGAAATTGAAATGGGAGATGATAAGCCTGCAACAGCAGCGTATAAGATAAAAACTACAGGATTTAATGCATCTGATCTATCTGGAAATCTTTACAATGCAGATTATGACAGTGAAGGTAAATATGTAGGTGGAGGATACTATGGAATATATCAAATGGTAGGAGCTCCATATGCAAAATTTGAATCAGATACTAATATTATAATAGATTCGAAAGCAAGACCGTTGGATAGTGCACATAGAGTATTTATATTTTATAGTGCAAATATAAGAACTATTAATTTGGAAGAGATAGAAAAACTTGCTAGTGATGCAGAAGGAACCTTTATAAAAGATAACCTTGTGAGATATGACAATGTAGGCACAGAGGCACTTAAACAGTATCAAATATTATCACTAAGAGGAAATATAACTGTAGATGGAAATAAAATGATAGTAATGGGAATTACACCTTATGGAAACCAAGTTCCTACACGTGCTATTAGCCTGAACAGCGGTAATATAAGTTTAACTGGTAATGGTAATATAGCAATGGCATATTTAGACCAAGTAGAACAAGGAGCAAGACACCTCTTTATGGCAAACTGGGAAGATAGTTCGACAGGAAAAATAGGTAACATTACTTTAAATGGAAATAATAACATCGGAGTGTATTTTGGAGGTGGACTGAGAGTAATAGATAAAATATATGATTTTAAAAATACGGGAACTATGAAAATATTAGATGGTCAGGAAAATATTGGACTTTATTTGCAACAATCAACAAATAATGGATATATAGAAATAGATAATCCTATAGAAATAAAAGGTGGAATAAAAAATATAGGAGTATACCAAAAGGAGGATTCTTATTACACACAATATGTTGGTGGTGCATCAGTAATCAGATCCAATAAAATGAATGAAAATTCATATCTGAAAGTTTCAATTACTGGTGGTTCAGAAAATATTGGTTACTACGGAAAATTATCACAAAAAATAGCAAGTCATGGTTTTGAAATCGGTGGCGAAGCAATCGAATCTGTGGGAGTATTTACTGATGGTGGAGATCTAGACATAGGAACTGGTAAGATCAAAATTACTGGCGGAGAAAAGAATATAGGAATTTATGCTGCAAATGGAAATGTCACAACCGCAGGAGATATAGATGTATCGGGAGGAAGACAAAACTCAGCAGTGTACGTTGAAGGTACTGAATCAAGAGAAAATAACGTAACAATAGATGGAGATGTCAATGCAAAAGTTGACGATAGTGTAATCTTTTATGCAGTTGGAAATTCTGATTCTGAAAAAGGCACAATAAAGATAAATGGTGACTTGAATATTGAATTGACTGCTTCTACTAGTGCCAATACTGACTCAAGTGCTAAGGAGAGAACTATAGGATTCTTTGCAGATAGCTATGGAAGTATTGATGCATCAAGAACTGAACTTTCTAATGACCCAAATATCGTAATAAATGGTGGAGTGGATGCACAAGGAAAACAACAAGGTTCTGCTGTATATGTAAAAGATAGCGGATTTGTAAATCTTTCTAATAACAACATAAAAGTAATAGGCGGATCAACTGCCATAATTTCTGTCTCTTCATCATCACAAGAAGGAGTATCAATAGATTTGTCCTCTGCAAAAATAGAATATAATGGAAATGGTATCGCATTATATGCTCCATATAACGATGATACTAACTCTGGTAAAATAAAAATGGAAGGAGCGACATTAATTCTAGATGGAAATGCAACCGGATGGGAAGAAAATTTGACAACAACAAAAGCTAATCCAATTGATTTTGGAACTGCTGATACTAAAATGAAATTAATAGTAAATTCTGATGATGTTACAATAGTAAATCTAAAGAATGCAGATGATCTAAAAGTATCAGAATTAATAAAACAAGTAAATCCATCTGAAATAGTCGTAGATGGAGAAAGTACTGCCACTAATTATAAATGGGCTATGGTAGATGGAGGTGCGATATCTATAGATATTGATATAGATAAGACATCGGGCGATACTACTGAAGGAGGATTCTATACTAAGAGATTTGTAGGGCAAAGACAAAATTTGACTTTGGAAGCAGGCAAGACAATTACTGCAATATTAGATAATGAAGATGCTGCATTTTACGGTAGTAACGTATTTGGTCTTTCAATGAATTCTAGCCAAAATGGCAAAGGATTATCATGGAGACAAGACACATCTATTACTTTGAAAGCGGATTCAGAACTTATCGTGGATGGTACAGAAGCTGGTATCGGTTCAATAGGCGCATATATCAATTATGGAGAATTCACTAATGATGGAATAATGGAAGTAGAAGTAGACCCAGATAATGAAGCAAATGTAGTTAATGCACATTCAGTAGGTGTCTATGCAGTAAATGGAAGTACTGTCGCAAATAATGAAAATGGAATAATTGCTGTGGCAGGAGCTGAATCTATAGGTATATTTGCAAAAGCTTATAGAAATGATACTGATATACATAATGAATATGGACAAACAACTGATGAAGGTCATATAGAAGCCATTAACAGCGGTAAAATTGATATGACTGTCGATAGCAAAAATAACACTAAAAACATTGGTATATATGCAAAGAATAATAATTCAGCAGGCGGAATTGAAACATCGAAAATAGTCAATGAGATTACCGGATATATAAAAGTCGGAGATGATCAATCTGTAGGAATCTATTCTGAAGGAACTAATGGTAGCGAAATTATTAATAAAGGGACAATTGAAGTTGGAGATAAGGGTAGTATAGGAATATACGCAACAAATGGCTCACATATTTCTTCTTTCAATGATGGAGTTAGAGATAGCTTTGGAAAATTTATTTTGGGTAATGGTTCTACAGCTATATTAATCAATGATGATTCAACACTTGATTCATTGGGAATCACTGCCTCAGGCAAACAGGCCACAATAAATCTAGAATCTACATCAAGTTCCAATAAAGGTGCAATAGGAATAGCAATCTTAAAAGATAACTTTACATCTACGCCTTATATAGTCAATATCAATAGTAATGATAAAGATACATATGATAAATTTGTTGGTGGAACTATATTCTATACAGAAAATATGATACTTTCTTCCAATGGAGAATTATATGTAGCCGGAAATGGAACAGGAATATTTGCAAAGAATTCAATTGTTGCAAATTCTAATGATTTTGAAGCTGGCAAAGAAGGTAAAATAAACTTATCGGGAGATAAATCTTTTGGATTGTACACAGAAAATGGTATTCTGATAAATAGAAAGGGCGCAGAAATAAACATAAATGGCTCATCACAAATTGCAATGGCTGCCAAAGGAATATATAGTTATGTTACAGTTGGAACACCTTCTATCAATGGCGGGTTTATCTATAATGAGGGGAGTATAAATATAGATTCTGATAATGGAATAGGAATATATGCTGCAGACGGAGCTTCAGTTGCCTTGAATGGTAATGGAATTGTATTTGGAGGTAAGAATTCTTATGGAGTATTTGCAAATAATGGTTCATTTGTCGGTATAGGAACGGCTACTGAGGATACCTCTACGATTTCGACTGAAGAATTTGCAGGTGTAATTCATAACCCTGATGAAAACGATACTGGAAACATACTGGTAGTAGCTCAAAGTAACGAAGCTGGTAAAGGTGCAAATGTTATAAATGATGACTTAACAGTCGGAAACATTGACGGTTCAGCGGAGAAAACTATAGGAATATATCTAGATGGAAATGGAAATACATACGAAGACATAGACGGAAATACAGCAATATTGACAGGAAAAACAGTCTATGGTTCAGAGCTTAGCTCTACACCATCATTAAAAGTATATGGTGGCGCAATAGGAGTATACTCTCGTGCCGGCGAAATAGGCGATAATAATAGATTATTGCTTGATGCAGAAGTCAAAGGAAATCAATCGGTAGGGGCTTATTTGAACGGTTCTGCTACAATAAGCGGATATGTAATATCTAGTGCTGATAGTGGAAATGCTATAGGAATATACGGAACAATAGGTACTATAACAATAGAGGATGCCGATAGTGATGGAAATGGATTGACTTTGACATTAGGCGATTCTACAGAATCTTCATCATCTGGTACAGGAATTTATCTGGATAAAGGAGCAATTGCTGTAGGAGAAAAAATAACATTAATAAGTAATAATTCATCTAAAACAAGTACTGGTATTTATTATGACGGCGTTACAGGTACACATGACACTGATATTTTATTGGAAGGAAGTAATATAGTCGGAATATTTGCAAATAATGGAGCAAATATCACTTATTCTGGTTCAAAAAATATAG
This sequence comes from Fusobacteriaceae bacterium, assembly GCA_031289425.1. Taxonomy (GTDB): domain Bacteria; phylum Fusobacteriota; class Fusobacteriia; order Fusobacteriales; family Fusobacteriaceae; genus JAISST01. Next base: position 22,902 of record JAITPM010000010.1, on the reverse strand, counting down.
AGGAAACAACTGTAGGGTCAGGAACAGGAGAAAATAGATATGCAGTAATTGTGGGAGAAAGTTACGCTACTGGAGGAAGTTCTGCTACATTTACAAATGCTGGTAAAATAAAATTATCTTCAGCAAATTCTATAGCTATATATACAGAAAATGGTATTATCGTAAATAATGGTACGATCAATACGACAGGTACCAAAGATGGAACAGAAGGAGCTATAGTTGTAGGTGCGAATGATGGTGCGACAAGTGATACTGTCTATGTACAAAATAATGGTACTATAAATGTCAAAAATTCATTAGGAATATTAGTAGACAGCAGATTATCTAATACTACAGGTATAATCACAAATGTTGGGACGATAAATGTAGAAAATACATTGGGAGCAGATAAAGCATCTGTGGGAGTAGTAATATTGGGAGATAGTACAAGTGCAAATATTACTTATAATGGCACGGGAAGTGGTATAAAAGTAAAAGGTGAATCAGCAGGATATTATTTGAAGAATACAGCAGATTCTCAAGTATCCAATGTAGGCAATATCAACCTGATAGATGCAAAGAGTGTGGGAGTATATGCAGATGACTCAGTGGTGGATTTTGATATCAAATATAAAGGAACCGGAATCGGCCTATATCTGACTGGAGCTAGTGGAAGTAAGTTGACAGGGGATATAGATGCTACAGAAGCGACAGGCGGAATAGCTGTATATGTAAATGATTCGAAATCTGATATATCAGGAACTACGATAGATTTAGGAACCAATGTCATAGGATTATATCTATCTGATGATTATATTTTATCCAATACAACGATAAATGCGACTGCAAATGGTTCTACAGGAATATATGTGAATGGTGGTAAATCATTATCTATAGGTGCAGATACAAGTATAGTGGTAGGAAATGATTCGTTTGGTGAAAGTGAGGGTGCAATCGGAATATACTTAAATGGAAACGATAATGTATCAAATATTGATACAAACAATGGTACTATTACAGTAAATGGAAATGGAATAGGAATCTATGCAAAGGGAAATATTGGAAACATAAATCTTGGCGAGACTACTGTAAATAAAGGAATAGGAGTGATTTTAGAAAGCACTTCTTCGAGTACTACATTAAATGGAACAATTACTCTAAATTCCGGCGTTTTGGATAATTATACGATTGGTAGTTACTTATTAAATCCAAACGGAACAGTAGCCGGGCTACCAAATACTAACTATAATGGAAACTATATGGTAGGAACAGTGATCGAAGGTGGAAATAGTACAATAACATCTAAAATAGAAACTTCAACTATTGGCACAAATCAAATAGGAGTTTTCATCAAAAACAATGTCAGTACAACATTTACTGATTCTATAGATGTAAAGGGAAGCGAAAATATCGGAATATTTACTCTTGGAGATTCTAGTAAGGATATTATTAATTATGTAAAAGTAAAGGAAGATGTAAATTTTTCTGCTGGCTCATACGGAATAGTTTCTATTGATTCTGATGTGGTCGTAGGAGATGCATCAAATATAGTAAAATTGGATATAGAGGATAATGCGGCAGCCGGAATAGTATCTCTGGGTAAAGGGGATATTGATGTATATGGATTGGTTGATGTGGCAGATAAGGATATTACAGAAACTATAAGAAAACCTTCAGCAGGTATTTATAAAGAAAATGGAGAAGGAAAAATAACTACATACGGAGGAGATACTCCTTGGAACATTGGAAAAGGTGGATACGGCATTTATGTTGACAATGAAACATATGAAGGAGCCGGGGTAGTGGATATCACAAATCATGCAGATATTAACTTGAAAGAGGGAGCAATCGGAATATTTGCCAGAGGAAATGAGAAAACAGACCCAATCCTAGTGGAAAATAATGGAATAATAGATGTAGGTAGCACTTATTTACCGGGGACAGAACTTGCTAACCATAAAGATGGCGAAAATCATTTGAATTCTATAGGAATATATATCGGAAGAGGAGTTTCGGCTGAGAATACTAGCGCTGGTATTATAAATGTCAAAGCAGACCATTCAGTTGGGGTATATTTAGATAGTTCAAGCAAATTGGTACAAACAACATTTACTAATAATGGAACGATTAATGTGGATAATGGTGGTGTAGGAGTATTAGCAAGAGGAAATACGAAAGTTATAAATAATGGGTATATCATCACAGGAGACGGCATACCAATCTGTGAAGTAGAAAATGGACAAAATATCGGTATCGCAGCATATGGATTGGATGCAGAACACAAGGCTATTATAATCAATGGTGAAGATGGTGTAATAAAAGTAGGAGAAGGAACAGGAATATATATCGGTAATCATGCTACATTCTTAAATGAAGGAGAGATAATAATTGATAATGGTATAGGAATCCAAGGTAAAGAAGGATTCAAAGATGATGCAGGAATATTTGTAAATAAAGGAATAATTAAATTTTTGGATTCAGACTCAGGCGGTGCTGAACACGCATATATACCAGAGGCCGAAATGTTTATGAGTCCGTTAGGATTTGCAGCTGACGGAACTATACTTTTAAATAAAAATTTTATCCAATATGGAACATTGGCAGGCAGCAAAGTATTTGCTGATGGAGTAATGGTAAGTATAGTCGGTACAGATGATAAACCGATGTTTATAGTAGATGAAATCGAAGGAACAATCAAATTATTACCTGATTTTATAACTACAGGCAATGGATATGGATGGGAAATTATTAACTTTATATCTTATAATAATAAAGAATTAAGTAGTTATCCACCTACTGAGAGAAAGATTGAAATCAATGCATCACCTTTATTTACTGCAAGCGTCGACGAAAGGGGAACATTGACAGTAATAAAAGAACCTTACTCTTCTTTAGTAACAGGAAGCGAATTCAATAACTTATACGATAGTGTAGATAGTTTACTTATGAAGGATAGTACAGGACTTTCTAACGATTCTCAATTATTGAAAAGATTAAATTCCTATTTATATAGTATCAATGACACAAAGGGTGCTGATGCATTTAATAGTGAATTGAACAGAACTCTTGCAGAAATGAGAGGAGATATCTATGCAACAATGCAAAACAGAATCCAAGATGTACAACATACATTCGATAATTCATTCGAAGAATTGATTGAATCTTATAACTTTACTAGAGAAACCAACAAATATAGCGTAATGTATAGACAAGGAAACTTTAGAGATAATACAGTCGGAATTGATGATTACAATTATAGAGTCCAAGGATTGCTATACATGAAAGAATTTGAAGGAATGACTTATGGAAACAAATGGGGATATCTTTTAGGGTTTGCAGTAAGTAGATTTGACTTTGATGATGCACCGACATTCCATGATAAATCAAAAGAAGATATGTATTCAGTAAGAGCAGGTTTTTACAATGTGCATTCCTTTGATAATAATGATAGAATGAGATTAATTTCAAGATTAGAATTTGGATATAATAGACATGAGACAGAGAGAACTTTGGAATTGGATAAAGTATACAAAAACAAAGGAAGTTACGACAGTTATATCGGAACTCTCGATAACAGACTGGAAGCTACAGTTTATAGAAGCATAAGTGCAAAAGTGGAGCTATATGCGGCATTAAATCTTGAGTACGTGCATATAAACGGATTTACAGAAAAAGCTAAAGACAACAGTGGAATAACACTGGATGTAAAAGGTGAAGATTACTTTAGTGCAGTGGGAGAAGTTGGTATTAATGGCTCAAAAAGAATATATCTAGGCAAAAAAATATCAACAAAATTAGAAGGAAGTTTGGCTTATCTTCATGAGTTTGGAAATAATCATGATAGAAACAAAACAAGAGTAAATGGCAGCGACGGAGAATATTCTAATTTGATAAGACCTGCAAAAGAAAAAGGTGCCGTTGTTGGAAAAATCGGAGTGACATTTGAGAAAAGGGATCACTATGGTATAACATTTGAGGTAGAAGTACAAAAACATCAAAATAAAAAAGATACAGATGTCAAATATGGAATCAGACTTAATTGTAAGTTCTAAAGGCAATTCATAAAATTAACCACAACCATCTCTTAATAATATAAAAACACAGTGATGTGATATCACACCACTGTGTTTTGTATATTTTTATCTCCACTAAATACACGAAGGAAATCCTGTACATATAAACGGATATCAAAATTAATAATGATATGATATAATTGGATAGGTGATAAAAATGAAGATAAATGTCAACAATATAATTATACCGGTAAATAAAGAACAAAATTCTCATATTTATATGGAATTGGATAGATTAGGTATAAAAAAAGAAAACATAGAAAATATAATATGGAACAAACGTTCTATTGATAGTCGTCAAAAAAGAGAAATAAAATTTATTTATAATCTCCAGATAACCCTTAAAACTTCTATTGACCTCGATAAATATGAGAATATTTCTCTTGCAAGGGATGAGATATTACCCAATAGAATCCCTAAAAATAAAGGTGAAGAAATAGTTATCATAGGTTGTGGCCCGGCAGGACTTTTTGCTGCACTCAGGTTGGCTGAATATGGCTATATTCCAATAATATATGAAATGGGAGAAGAAGTAGACCAAAGAGATAAAAGTACAGAAAATTTTGTACAGACATCCACCCTCAATACCTTTTCTAATATACAATTTGGCGAAGGAGGTGCAGGTACTTATTCAGATGGGAAATTGAACACTCGTATAAGAAGTGAATATATCGATAAAGTTTTTAATGAATTCACCAAATGTGGTGCCAACAAGGATATATTGTGGGATTACAGACCTCATATAGGTACTGATATCTTAAAAATAGTAGTAAAAAACTTAAGGGAAAAAATAAAATCTTTGGGGGGAATTTTTAATTTTAACTCTAAAGTAGAAAATATTATTATAAAAAATGATGAAATCAATGGGATAGAAGTTTTATCGAAAAATAAAGCCATTGAAAAAATTTATTGTAAAAACATAATTTTAGCTATAGGGCATTCTGCAAGGGACACATATAAAATGCTATATAGGAATAAAATAAAAATGGAATCCAAACCATTTGCAATCGGGATGAGAATAGAACATTTACAATCCGATATAAATAAAATGCAGTATGGAAAATTTGCAAATTATGAACTATTACCTCCGGCAACCTATGCTTTTACCTATAATGATAAGATAGAAAAACGTGGAACTTTTACATTTTGTATGTGCCCGGGAGGAGAGATTATAAACGCAACATCAGAATATAACAAAAATCTTGTAAATGGAATGAGTAATTCCGATAGAGCCGGGAAATTTGCTAATTCGGCATTGGTTGTCGGGATAAAAGAAAAAGATTTTGGAAATGATATATTTTCTTTGCTCAAATTTCAAGAGGATTTGGAAGCGAAAACTTTTGATATCGTGTCTGAATATGGAGCAATATATCAAAATACTATAGATTTCATGAAAAATACAAAGACTAAATCTTCAATAGATACAAGCTACAAAATGAAATTGACTTCTTTTCGAACTGATGAACTTTTCCCGGAATATATAGTGGAAAATATGAAAAAAGCGCTCTTATATTGGAATAAAAATGATTGCTTTATAGGTAAAAATATAAATTTAATTGGACCGGAGACAAGGACATCTGCACCGGTCAGGATATTGCGAAATAAAACTGGAGAAAGCTTGAATATAAAAGGTCTTTATCCTGTGGGGGAAGGAGCCGGATATGCCGGTGGTATTACGAGCTCGGCTGTTGATGGGATTAAAATTGTTGATTTGAATTTTACTGAGATAAAGGAGTAATGCCACATAATAAAAATAATTTCAAAGAGCCTATATTAAAACATATAGAAATAATAGAAATAGTTGTAATTTTTCTCAGATATGTTATAATATTGTATATAAAGATTATTTTTTAATGTTGTCAATGTGAGTTCTGTAATATTATACATAAAATACAAAAATAAATTATTGGGTATTATTATAAAATTTGAACAAAATAGGAGGAAAAATGAGAGATAACGATTATTTATATGAAAAAGAAAATGTTTTGGATGATATCGGTGTAGCGACGTCGACAAGTAATGATTTTTTAAGAACGGCTTTTTTACACATGGCACTTGGATTATTAGTTACAACTTTTATGGCATTATACCTTGTATTTTTTAATGTTAATTTATTGCTTACTTTTGCCAGATATTTTATGGTAGTTGCAATTGGGCATTTGGCCATTGTTCTGGTATTGAATCTTGCCATTACAAAAATTTCTTCTATCACAGCAAAATTATTATTTTATCTTTATTCAGCAATAACTGGAATAACGATAGCAACTGTCGGACTAATATATAGCACATATAGTATAATAATTACATTGGCTATTACTTTATCTATATTCGTTGCCATGGCAGCATATGGCTATATAACAAAGGAAGATCTGAGTGGATACAGGAAATATTTTATGGTCGGTCTTTTTGCATTGATTATAACATCTTTGATTAATATTTATTTCAAAGCACCAATGCTCTATTGGTTTTCTACGATAGCGGGAGTTGCGATATTTACTCTTTTAATTGCTTATGATGTCAATAGAATAAAAAGATGGTCATACGAGCTTAGATTTAAAAATCCCGATATAGTTGAAAAAATGGGAATAATTGCTGCATTGTCGTTATATTTGGATTTCATAAACCTATTCTTATATCTATTAAGAATTTTCGGAAGGAGAAAATAAATAATGATAGGAATGAAAAAAATAAATTATTTATTTATTTTATTTTTTCTTTTGTCGTTGACTATTTTGGCGAATGAAGAAGAATTACAAAACAATTTATCTGAAATTCATCAAAGTATTATAACTAACCGTGGATTACAGCAGATAAGGGAACAGTATATGTTTAATAGAACGGGTATTGCCGGGAAAAGTAACAGCAATCAATATTTTGATGGACTGTTCAAATTAAAGTCCGGATATGATAATGATAATAAAGATTTGAATTATGATTACAAAAGTAAGACCAAAGGGTTTTTGATGGGAACCACCAGTAATTATGTGAAATATCCCAATCTAAGACTTGGAGTAGATTATGGATATATAAAATCTTACAGTAAGTTCCAAGATGACGGTGGTAGCCATACCAAGACCAGATCTTATGGGTTGAATATGTTTGCAAGTTATAATCTAGATAAATGGAATTTTATTGGGAAAATCGGATATATTAAAAGTAAGAACATTCTCCATGTTGCAAATAAAAATGATCACCTCACATATAAAAATAAAAACTTTTTAGTGGGCAGCGAATTCGGCCGATACATAGATATTGGAGATAACTTTATGACTATCTACCCATACGTGGGTTTAAATTACAATCAATATAGAACAAAAGATTATGGAAATATGAAAAATAATTTGGATGGAATAGTAGATAATGAAATAGGAATAAGTTTATATAAATTATTTTGGAATAATAAACTATTTTTTGCAGGAAATGTCTATTTAAAACATGAAATATCAGAAAGGAAACATATTGGATTTGCAAATTCTAAAATTGATAAAGTAGAAGTTGGAAAGAATACAGGGAATTTCAATATTTCTCTATCTTACTTTACTTCTCCAGATTTTTCTATCAATGTGAGATATGAAGGATTCCTTAATAAAAATTATTATTATGACCTGATTGGAATTGGAATCTCGCATAATTTTTAAATAAAAACCTTATCATTTTCCTTGATAAGGTTTAATTTTTTTATTTTATTTTTATTTTATTTCTATTCTTCATCATCATCGAAATCTTCAGAATCATCATCTAAGAAATCATCAGGAATATCTTCCAGTTCATCTTCGCTTTCTGAATATATTCTTTCATCCATTTCCTTTTCTTCTGAAATAATACTATTTGAGGTTTTTTCTTTTGTATCTTCTTTTTTTATACTTGAAGAAGTGCTAATTTTTTTTATCGAATTATTATTTTTATTTGTATCAGGCTTTGCCAGATTATCATACAATTGAGGGATTTTATTAATCTGTCTTGTATTGTTGCCTTCCAAATTAAAATTTATAAGGAGTACAAATATAAATATAACAAATATTTTTGATTTCATAACGTCATCACCAACTTTAGAATATCTTATTTTTTTATATTTGTCAATAGTTTATATTTGTCAATAGAAGGAATAGATTTTTAAATAAAAAATTTTAAATGATAAAGTATAAAATACTAAATATATATTTGTTAGTTCAACAAATGCTCTACAATTCTATATTTTAATTTTATAATCATCTTTTGTTGTTGAAAATACTGAATTCTTGCAAAAAAAAAATAAAAAATTTTAAAAAAATGCTTGCAATATCCGATTAATTATGGTATAAAGAGTAATAAGAACTGTTTTTGTTCTGAAAGTTATACAACTACGCAAGGAATACTAGATAAGCAGGGAAAACGAATTGTTTTAAAAATGTATTTTAAGAAAACTAAGAAATAAAAACTAATACTATGACTAGAAATTTTTTTAAGGGAAAAAATATCGGAGGATAAAACAACGTGGAAAACCGTGGGAAAAGATTTAAAAGACAAAAAAGACGGAATCTACAATTTAATCGGGAAGATTAGAAACGTAAGGTTAAAGCGTAAATTAAATACTTACTAAAAAAGGGGAGTAAGGATTTAAAAATTATTACAGAGTAATAATTTAAAATAATAACTAAAACAATAACTAGAGCAACAATCAAAACTAAAATTAATAATTAAAACTAAAATGAAAATTAATAATAACATAAAAAATGAACTTACTTAAAATTAAAATAATTAGCCTAGCCAACTAATGGAAAAAATCAAGATTAGCCACCTTGATTTTTTTTTGCCTATGAAAAATGCACATCATTTGGTGTGCATTTTTTACTTGTTGGTGAATCCTTATTATCTTAGAATAATGCTATATGTCCATCAGCTCTAGGTTCTGTACCACCACAGAATACTCCGTTGTCCAGCTTCCATATGATTTGTCCTCTACCCATAGAAATAGGGTTATGTACAACTTTTATATCATGTCCTTTGGCTGATAATGCATATGCTATATGCTCAGAAACCCCATGTTCCAGCTCTATTGTCTTATCTCCTATCCATTGCCATCTAGGCGCATCCAGTGCCGCCTGTGGGTTCATAAGAAAGTCTATGGTGTTTGTGATGACCTGTAGATGTCCTTGAGGTTGCATAAATCCGCCCATCACCCCAAATGGCCCTATTACCTTGCCGCCTTTTCCCAAGAATCCAGGAATTATAGTATGATATGGCTTTTTTCCGGGACCTACGCAATTTACACTGTTTATATCAAGGTTAAAATTATTTCCTCTGTTATGTAATGCAATGCCGGTATCCGGAATTACCATTCCTGAGCCAAATCCCATGTAGTTACTTTGGATATAGGATATCATATTACCATCTGCATCGGCAGCAGCCAAATATACTGTACCACCAGAAAATGGGTCGCCTGCTTCAGGTTGAAGAGCTGTAGTTCCTATTAGTTTTGACCTTTCTTTTGCATATGCCATTGATAATAAATCCTTTACAGAGACTTTCATGTATCTGGGGTCTGTGACATATTTTTGGACATCGGCAAAGGCTAATTTCATTGATTCTATGAGAGTATGATATGTCTCTACAGTTTCTCTTGCTTCATATTTAAAATTGGATGCTATATTAAGCGCCATCAGAGCACAGATACCATGCCCATTAGGAGGTATTTCGTATACATCATATCCACGATAATTTGTAGTGATTGGTTCTACCCATTCTGCTTCGTATTCTGCCAGGTCTTCTTTTCTTATATAACCTCCATATTTTTTTGAAAATGCATCTATTTTTTCTGCAAATTCTCCTTTGTAGAAAGCGTCACTGCCTGTAGCGCCTATTTTTTCCAATGTATCTGCATGGTTAGGCAAATGTATGATATCTCCTATCTCCGGTGCCACACCATCTTTTGTAAAGGTATCGAACCAATATTTGAATTCTTCTCCTGTCTGTTTTTTGTATGTATCAAAGGCTCTTTTCCATAATTTACCGACAGTTACAGCTAACGGGAAACCTTCTCTTGCTATTTTTATTGCAGGTTCTATTACTTGTGATAAGGGTAATTTACCGAATTTTTTATTGAGTTCTGCCCAGGCTTTGGGAATACCGGGGACATTTACCGGTGTCAGACCATGAGTAGGGACTTCTTTTAATCCTTTTGCGAGGAGTTTTTCTGCAGTCAGCAGTTTTGGAGATGGACCGCTGGAGTTCAATCCGTAGATTTTATCTTTTACACTCAATATAGCAAAGGCATCTCCACCTATTCCGTTATTGGTAGGTTCTATAACAATCAGGGTAGCTGCCGCTGCGACTATGGCATCTATCGCATTTCCACCTTTTTTCAATATTTCCAGTCCTGCCTCTGATGCCAAAGGACAAGAAGTAGCTACCATTCCATTTTTGCTATAGACTACACTCCTTCTGGAACTATAGGGGTAAATATTAGGGTCAAATTTTATCATTACATACACTCTCCCGTTTGGGCTGCCAGCAGATGTTTTTTCTCTTGACAGGCCACTTATAAAATAATTTTAACATGCCACAATTATATCATAAGTTACTATATTTAAAAATATTAATATTATAAATTTTTTGTACATTTCAATAAAATATGGTAAAATAGATTTAGAAATCTTATAAATTTTAAAATGGTGATGAATATGGATTTTAAAAATATTGGAACAAAGCAAATAATACAAATTATTTCCGGAGTAGTCATGTTATATTTACTTATAACAATGATTATTAATTCTAATAAGAGGAAAAAAGAAAAACTTAATGATAAAGAGAAAATTTCAGAAATATTTGGCGGAAATATTACTGAAGTATCTACACCTGTTGCCGGCACTCAAGCTGAAAATGATATAAAAATAGAAACAGAAAAAATAAAAGAGATAGAAAAAGGAAAAATAGAGGGAGAGAAAATAGAAAGAGAAAAAGCAGATAAAGAAAAAATAGAAAAAGAAAAAATAGAAAGAGAAAAAATAGAAAGAGAAAAAACAGAAAGAGAAAAAACAGATAGAGAGAAAACAGAGAGAGAAAAAACAGAAAAAGAAAAAATAAAAACAGAATATAAACAAACAGAACGTGAAAAAAGAAATCATGAAAAGTGGGGAGATATAAAAACCCAAAATATAGATATTGAAGAAGATATCAGAGAAAATATTAAAGAAAATATTAAAGAAAATATTAGAGAAAGTATTGAAGAAGAAATAAAAACAGGATCTAAAAAAACGGATAATGAAATAGACAAACAACCAGATGGAAGAATTATAAATGGCAAAAAAGAAGGATTTTTCAAAATATATTATGATGGGGATTCTAAAAAATTAAAATCTAAAGGTAATTATATAAATGATTTGAGAGAAGGGCTGTGGAAAGAATACAAAGAAGATGGCTCAATATTCATTGAATGTGGCTATATAGGAGGCAGAGTACAAGGAAATCTAAAAGTATATTATAAAAACGGCAAAATCAGAGAAAATGGTTATGTGAAAGATAATATAAAAATAGGACCTTGGAAAAGATACTATCTGAATGGTGTATTGAAGTACGAAGAAGACTTTGATGATGGATTTCTATCAGGAGAATGGAAAGGTTATTATGAGGATGGGAATATTATGCTTTCCGGGAGTTATAACAAAAACAAAAGAACTGGACAATGGAAAGGATATTATGGTAATGGACAAATTATGTATGAACAAAACTATGATAATGGCCTGAAAAACGGATTTGGAAGTTATTATATCAATGAAATTTCTTCATTTATAAAGGAAGAAGTTAATTACAAAAATGGAAAACGTAGTGGATCTGTAGTATTTTTTAACCAAAATACGGAAAAGAATACTTATACAAAATCCGGGATAGCCTTTAATGGAGAAAGGAAATACAGATATTTTGAAGAAATCATAAAAAATAATTTGTTGGAAATTGGGTCACAATATGAGACATATTCATATATAAATGGAGTTCTTGGTGAAAGAGGTGCTATTACTTATGCAGACGGAGTAAAGGAGAATTTTTCATACAATGTGGATGGTATTTTGAGCGGGTCGGCGAATATATATTTTACTTCCGGAGAAAAAGAAAGCTTTAATTATGAGAATGGTTCAAAAGAGGGAGATGCTGTTTTTTACGGTAAAGATAAAGATGTTGTATCGTTTAAATACGAAAAAAATACAAGAAATGGGAATGCAGTAGCAAAATTTGAAAATGGAGATACACAAGAATTTGTGTATGAGCATGGGGTAATAAACGGGAATTCTAAATACTTTTTCAAGAATGGAGAAATCGAAACATTTATTATAGCAAACGGCAAAAAAAATGGAATCAGTGAATATTTATTTTCAAATGGAAATAAACAGATTGCAACATATGTAAATGGGGTAAAAAACGGCTCCGGGATATTAATATTGAAAAATGGAGATAGGGAAGAATTTGTATTTAAGAGTGACATAAAGGATGGCCCTGGTAAACATATCTGCGCAGACCAAAGTTATGAAGTATTTAATTATGTAAATGGTAAAAAGAATGGGATCGCATTTTTTTCTTCCAGTAAAGGTGGAAAACAGGAATATACATATGTGGATGGGATAAGACAAGGTAGAGCAGTGAGTTACAGTGTAAATGGAGAAAAACTGCTATTTAATTATAAAGATGGAGTTCCCGGAAATGATATAATCAAAGAATTTCCTAATGGAGAAAAATTGATATACACCATGATAAATGGTAAAGTAGAAGGAATGGTAACAAGAATACATGCAGATGGAACAAAAGAAGAAATATTATATGAAAATGGACAAATAAAAGTATAATAATGTATTAGTAAAAATTAAGGTGAATCTATGAGTTTATGGAATCCTTGGCATGGGTGTAATAAAATAAGTGCAGGTTGTGAGAATTGTTACGTATATAGAGGGGATGCTAGGTACGAGAGAGATGCAAGTAAAGTAACTAAGACTAAGAATTTTGATTTGCCTATAAAAAAAAATAAAAAGGGACAATATAAAATAATAGGGCCAGAGGTCGTATATACTTGTTTTACATCAGATTTTTTCTTAGATAAAGCAGATGAATGGAGAATAAGTGCCTGGGAATATATGCGAGAGCGAAAGGATTTGGATTTTTTCTTTATTACAAAGAGAATAGATAGATTTTATGTGAATCTTCCCAAAGATTGGGGAGAGGGATATGACAATGTAACTATTTGTTGTACGGTAGAAAATCAAAAGATGGCTGATTATAGGCTTCCTATATATTTGAGTTTACCGATTAAACATAAGCAAATAATTTGCGAACCATTACTTGAACATATAGATTTTAGAGATTATCTGAGTGGAAGGAATATAAACAATATTCTTTGTGGTGGCGAATCCGGTAATGAGGCTAGGATATGCGATTATGAATGGGTACTCAATATAAGAAGACAAGCAATATTAAACGGAGTTTCCTTTTATTTTAAACAGACGGGAGCAAAATTTATAAAAGATGGAAAACTATATAATATTCCTAGGAAATATCAAGGTTTTCAGGCTGCTAAGGCCAATATAAGTTATTATTTTGAGTAGGAGAAATATTTATAAAAAAATTATAATAATAAAAAGGGCGTAATCATGCGCCCTTTTAGTTTTATTTTTTTAAAATTTCTACTAGTTCGTTTTTATATTTATCAAGATTTTTGATTAAATCTTGAATTTGGTTATCGGATAATTTGATAACATTGTCGGTTGTAGGGATAGACTTGAAACTATCTGGTAAAACTATATCGGTAACAGGGAACATATAGTTCTTTGTGGATACGAGACCTTGAAATTCTTCAGTTAGAATATATTCCATGAAAAGTTTGGCACCATCTTTTATTTCAGGCTTATTCACAAGTGACACGCCTTCTAAATACATAAAAGCACCTTCGCTAAGTAAAAAACTGTCGAATTTTGCTTGAGACGGGTCTTCCGTAAAAAATAAATTGCTGGTAGCATATCCTATCATCATGGGAGCTTCTTCAGTAGTAAATTTGGCAAAAGCTTCACTCCAGCCGGGTTCACTGGAATAAATGACAGGTTTTATTTTATTCCAAAAATCCTTCCAATTTTTATCATATAGAGCTATACTCCATAGGAGAGCTTCTTCGCCGGTAGAAGAAAGGTTTGGGTTTTCTACTAATAACTTTTTTTCTAATTTTCCCAATTCATCCAGAGTTTTAGGAGAGTTTTCGATTATTTTCTTATTATAATTTATAGCTAATAATCCGTAATCAAAGGATGTCCCGTAGAATTCTTTATCCAGAATAAAGTTTTCAGATTTAATATTATCAGCGTTTTTAGGCTTATATTTAGTGATTATTTCAATTTTTTTAAGAAATTCAATTTGCAAAGCGGTTAATCCAACTATTATATCGGGTTTTGGATTTTTCTTTTCCAGAGTCATCCTACTTACGATACCGTCAATAGCAATATAATTGATATCGACATCAGTTTTTTCCTTGAAAATAGGACCAAAAGTTTTTCCTATCCATTTGGCAGAACTGGGGCCATAGATTATAATCTCTTCAGCAAAGGAAAGAAGAGAACCGGTAATAAATAAGATTATCAATAAAATTTTTTTCATAATACCTCCATAAAATAAAATAGTCTCTTTTGTTTAAATTAAATTTTAAATTATAATAATAAATAGATTTAGGTAAATTTATCTATCAATAGTCATCTACAATTTTTTTTAGCTTTAATGAATTTGCAATATATACAAATGGCGTATCTGCCAAGGCAATTATAAATTTGAGCAAATATGTGGATATAAAAATTTGGACTAAAACATCAAATGGATAGACTCCCCAGAAGGCAATAAATGTAAAGATAAGGTTATCTATAATCTGGCTGACCAGAGTACTCATGTTGTTCCTAATCCAGATATATTTTCTATCGGGAAATAACTTTTTCCATTTTTCATAGGCCCATATATCGTGACTTTGCGAGAACCAATAGGCGGTCAATGAGGCCAGAGAGAGTCTGGGCATGAGGTCAAAGACTCTTTTTATTCCGTTGAAGGAAATAAAATCTTCTTCTACTTGTGCTGGGTCAAATGAAACAGCAACCTTCATCAGGATAGTAGTCGCTATCAGAGAAAGAAAGCCTATTTTAACGGCTTTTTTGGCATCATCCTTACCATAATTTTCAGATAAAATGTCAGTGACAAGAAACCCACCAGCATATAAAATATTTCCTAAAGTCGTTGTAAATCCAAATAAATTTACCAATAGATTGACTTGGATATTGGCCAGTATGGTAGAAATGGGAATCCAAATAAAAAGACCTATTTTTCCAAATTTCCAATAGGCAAAAATTATACATAAAAAATTCAAGAGTAGCATTAAAATCCATAATAATTCATTTTTCATTTTATATTTATTAATCTCCTTGTTAAGGTTAAATTTTGTTTATTATTTATTGTTTTATTGCTTTATTATTTTATTGCTCTATTGTTCATATACAGTCAAATCCTTATTATCAAGTAATATTTCTATTTTTGTATCAGATTTTAAGTATGAATATTTATTTATAAACCATTCATATAAATATGGGTCTCTTTCTATAGGAGTCCCATTATTTATAAAGACATTAATTGTTGTAACTTTAAAATTTTCCATAGCAATTTTTATATCGTTATCTATCATTTCTTTAGTTTGTCCCTTTACACATACCATGAGACATACAGAAAAAATTTTATCGTTGAGAGTTCTTATTGCGTCTTTATCAAGCTTAAAATTCTTATTTAGAGTATTAACTCGGAAATCATTGTCAAAGGTTTCTATGCCCATTTTAAAGCGTATTTCGATGTTCCCAAATTTTTTTTTTATTTCATCAATTCTATTCATATATCCATAATATATTTCAAAATATATTATGCCGATATTTTTTTCTATAGCTATATCTTTTATTTTTTGCAATGTATCGTGAGGTAGCTCGAAAACAGAGCCGGAGTTTATGACTTCAAGGATTCCAAATTCGCCTGTGATATTTTGTAAAGTTTCAAAATTTATTTTATTTATCAGATGTTCATCTTTAGAGTTATCTTCTATATAATTACAAAAAGAACATTTTCCATAGATGCATGGGAAACTTTTTAGAAGGACTATTTCTCTTTTATTTTTGAAAAAATCTATTTTACCATATCTGATGCCTATTTTAATCACTCCGTTATTAGGGTTAATAATAAATTGCTATATTAATAATAACCAGATATTTTAAATTTGTCAATAACAAATAATTTCTATTATCAAAGGGTAAATATGGAGGTATTTGTTTAAAGGATTAAAAAATATAGTAAATAATCCGAACGTTAGACAAAATTCATGCCAAATAACAAAACGAAAAAATTATTGATATAACAAAAAACTATACTTATACTGATAATTCAATGTATAATAAGGAGACTCAAATATTTTGTGAAAATTTAATTTTACTTAAATAGGAGGGATAGTACATGTACAATAAATTAGCGGAAAAACTTCAATTTATCATTGAGCCGGTGGCTATTTATTTTACCAATGAAAGACCGAAAGAAGCCCTACAGTCCAAGGAAGGTGTGCGTGTCTGTGTAGCATCTATGCTCCTTGCCGCAGCTAGGGGTAAAACAATCGTGTTTGATGAAAAGACCTACGGATGCCCAGGAGGAGGAGTCGGACTCTGTTTTGGTGACGCCTTTATCAAGAACAATCACCCCACAGAAAAATTGCTATCAACAGGGGATGAAAAAATCGCCGCCATGGGTGGAAGATTGGGGAAAATAATGGAAAGAGGTGAGAGGTTTTATGCATCACCGGAATTAGTCAAAAAATGGAAATCAGAGCTCCCATACACCGAAACCAGTAAAAAATATGTGGTGTTTAAGCCCCTTAGGGAGATTGATGAGACTGACCCACCTGACCTCATTGAGATATTTGCCAATCCGGATCAAATCTCAGTATTGGTTATTATGTCCGGTTTTTACCGTGGTACAGCCCTCAATGTCCTTGCACCCTTTTCTGCTGCATGTCAGAGCATTCTTTTGGCGTATCAGGAAATGAGGAAAGAATTCCCCAAGGCTATCATGGGACTTTTCGATATATCCGTACGCAATATGTTTCCCAAAGAATTGTTAAGTTTTACTGTACCATATCGTATGTATGAAGAACTGGAACATAGCGTAGATGAAAGCTGCTTGACAACTGAAGCATGGGAACAAATAGATGGAAGGTTTAAATAAGTGCTATGGTGTAAGTGTAAAATATGTTCTTTTTAATTTAAATTTCTTATAAAAATCCAGTTTTATTTATGTTAGTTAGGAATATTGTATTTTATTATTTAAAAATTTTTTAAGTTATGGATTGATATTAATAAAAAAGCGTACTATATATGAAAGTTTATGGAATGGGAGTGTGAGGGCTATGAGTAATAAATCAATGTTGGGCTTGATTAAAAAATTTCGAAATATACAAACAATGAAAAAAAAGAGAGATAAGAGTGATGAATTAAGATTGGATTTAGATGGAACTATCTTTCGCTTTTCATTCTCAGACAAAGGTTCAGGCGATGATGAATATTTTTGGGCAGATGCCTGTATTTCTGTCAAAAATCGTTATTTTAATTATCAGGTGGGTCCGGAGTTTTTGGCTTTTGAAGAATTGCAAGAAATAAATAAACGCTTTACTGAATTAGTTAATGACTGTATAACAGAAAAATGCGAGATGGAATTTATTGAGCCGGATTTGCAAATTGTCCTTATTCCAAAATTTGAAATTGAAAATGACCCAGAGGACATCCATATAAAAGAGTGGCATGAAATTATTGACATTTCAGCGGAATTTATTTTTTTCTTATCACTGGATGATGGTTATACTGATCAACATTATACGTTACCATTATATCGTTCAGATATTAAATCTATAATAGAATTCTTGGATAAGAAAATTAGGAAAATTAATAAAATCTGATAGGTTGCTTATCAAACGACAAATCCTGTATTGTTTGACGTAATCAAGTACGCTATTCATAAAAATTAGAAATGTACATTGCAAAGAGTAATTTAATCTATATTATTCAATTAAGACTTAGCACATAGAAAATATTTTGAAATCTTGTAAAAAATCTATTTTTGGGTATCTTAAAAATATTATGTTCTATTTTTAAAAAATTTTGAAATGTTTCACGAAAAATTGTTGATAATATTATAAAAAAGCAGTACAATTAAATAGAACGTTATACGCAACACTTTAATCCATGCCTTAATCATCACAGGCACCACAGATGGTACCTGTGTTTTGAATATATTGCACTTTTTAATTTTATCTTATGTTTTAGTTATGGAGGTTTATTTATGGAAAGAATACGTTTTGGTAAAACTGATCTTATGGTGAGCAGAGTTGGATTCGGTGGGATTCCGATACAACGTCTCTCAGTAACAGAAGCTGCCTCTGTTGTGCGTGGTGTTATTGATTTGGGGGTTAATTTTCTTGATACCGCAAACGCTTATAGTGATAGCGAGGAAAAAATTGGTAAAGCAATCAAAGGTATCAAACGAGAAGACTTGGTCATTGCATCAAAATCTACAGCGCCAGACAAAAAAACTTTTTTGGAACATCTTGATTTATGCCTAAAACATTTAGGTGTTGATTATGTCGACCTTTATCAAATGCACAATATATCATCTACGAAATTGCGGGATACTGTTTTTGGCCCGGATGGTGCTTTTGAAGGCCTTCTTGAAGCTGTAAAAATAGGGAAAGTACGATTCCCTGCATTTTCTAGTCATAATATTCCGTTGGCAATAGAAATGATGAAAACCGAAAAATTTGCCTCAGTGCAACTTCCTTTTAATTTCGTGGACGACGCTGCCCTAGAGGAAGCTATACCTCTTGCCAAAAAACTTGATATGGGATTTATAAGTATGAAACCTTTTGGTGGTGGACTTTTGGAGGATGCAAGTATCGCAATTCGTTATTTGCTTCAGTTTGATAATATTCTTCCAGACCCCGGAATAGAAAAACTTTCAGAGATGGAAGAAATAGTTTCTATTGTAAATGAGAAAAAACCTTTTTCTGCAGAAGATGAAATAATCATCAAAAAACTTAAAGCGGAATTAGGCCCTAACTGGTGTCACCGTTGCGATTATTGCCAACCATGTCCTCAAGGTATAGGTATAAGTGCGGTGCTAACTGTAAATAGTCTCATAAAACGTATGCCGTTTAAGCAAGCATTCAAAATGGCCAATACCGGGATCGAAAAAGCTCGCACATGCATTGAGTGTGGTGATTGCATGAAACGCTGCCCTTACAAATTACAAATTCCTGATTTAATCAAAGATAAGATTGCTTTATGGGAAGAAACTCTTGCAAAAAATGCATATTAGAATATTATAAAAATTGAGAATAAAATTATTTTAGAAGATATTTATATAAAAAATGTTACCAACTTAATAAAATTCAATATAAAATATTTTATATAATAACGAACAAAAAGGAGTTAATAAATATGGATCCATTTATTTTAGTCTGTGGAATATTATTTATTGTATTAATTATAATTATAATCATTGCATCTTATAATCACGTCCATAAAGCATCTTTTAAGCCTAAGTTTGTTACACTAAGTGATAATAGTATACAAATGGAATTTTATAATTTTGGAGGGATTCAAAAGGAAAGAACCAGACGATTTTATAGCCAATATACTATTGGAATGGAAATTTTGCATCAAAATAAAAAATATAAAATTACAGAATTTAAAGAAATTGACGACTCATCAACGATACGTGTAGATAAAAAAATCGTGGCGTATTTAGAGGAAATAAAATGATGGAAAAAGAAAAAATAAAAATATCTAACCATACGTTAAAAACTGATTACAGCATTACAGGGAAATTAAAAACAATAATAATAGGGTGGGGAATTTATCTGTTTTTTTTAATTACAACAAGAATACCAGAAATACAAAAAATTTTATTACAAATTTCTAGTTCATTTTCCTTTTTGACCAATCAATTTTGGTATTTTATTTGTATACCCATGGGTATGGGGACAATAAGAACATTGATGAAAAAACATCCTTTTACTAAAATAAACATCTATGATACTGGGGTAGGGTTTATAGATGAGAATGGAATAGAAAAATATTTAGAATATTCAAAAATAAAAATTAATTATGTAAAAAGGAAACAAAGCTTTATAATGGAATTGCAGAACGAAACAAAAATAATATTTGAATATGGATGGAGTGAATTTAGTCAGCCAGATGTATTACGAAATAATTTAGAAAGATACGGTACATGGTGAAATAAATTTATATAGGAATCGTTATAAGAAGGTGCTTTTTATGAATTATAGAAGGACAGATTTTGCTGATACAGATTTTAAAATTTTAACAGATGAGCTTGATAAATATTTATGGTTTCTTTATCCCGAGATTCAGGCTGTTTACGCTGTCAAAAATATTGTCGAAAAAGATGCTTTTGTGATAGTTTGCTTTGATAATGAAGAAGTAGTGGGTTGTGGTTGTTTTAGGCATACGGATGAAGAAAATGTTGTCGAATTAAAAAGAATGTATGTTAAGGATAAATACAGAAATATGGGGATTGGTGAAAATATATTAAACGAATTAGAAAAATGGGCTAAAGAAAAGAAAAATAGATATATCATATTAGAAACTGGAATAAAAAATATAGATGCACTAAATTTATACAAAAAATACGGATTCAGAATAACAGAAAATTATGGTTATTATAAGGGTAAGGAAAATAGTATTTGCATGAAAAAGCAAATATGAAAAGTTAAAGAAAACTTCTATTTATACTAGAAGTTTTCTTTAACTTTTGTTAATCTTTAATTTTCTTTTATGGTTACTTACTATTATATGCTAGTTTTTATTTATATTAATTGCTCCCATGTAGTTTTTTCATTTTTGCGAATTTGCAATACTGCCCACATAATAGGAACGCCTATAAGACCGATTAATATTTTTCCTATGCTTATTCCAATTATGAGATTTAATATTAGATTAACAATTGAAATACCAACAAAAATCCAAAAACCTGCTTTCTTCCAAGTTAATAATAAGACAGTACCAACTGCTCCGATTATTGCAGCAACAATATAAAGTACAAAGAAATTACTTGAAGTATTGAAAAAGTTAGCCAGCATACGAAATGAGTATAGATACGTTGCTACCGAAAATATCTGAGATACCAAGGTAACTATCAACCAAAAAGTTGTGAAACCATGCCTTTTCTTTTTATTATTATTTTCTGATGTTTGTAAATTATCATTGATACTAACTCCACATTTTGGACAAAATTCAATATTATTTTCTATTTCAGTACCACATTTCGCACAATTCATTATTTCCTCCCTTGCTTTTTATAAAAAAATTTCAACAAAAATATACCGCAGGGTAATTTCTCCGGGATTTCAACAGTATACAATATTTTTTGGAGTTATGACAATAGGTGGGTTACAACAATATTTTTTCAACATTTGGTGCAAATTTGTTTGGATTAAATTCGATGATATCATATTTAGCGATTTCATGTTGATAAAATGGATCTTCTTTTAACCATTCGCTAGCTTCTTCACGTGTTCCTTTTACGAAAATCACTCCACCTGTACGTGGGTTTTGTGGTCCAGAAAGAATATAACGTCCTTTAGCATAACATTCATCCAGATAATTTCGATGCACTTCTAAATATTTGTCGACTTCTGAAATAGGTTTTTGATAGGTAAGAATAAGTATAATCATTTTACACACTCCTTGTATATAATTTTTTAGGTTTATTTTTATTCTAACGAGTTTGATAGGTTTTTATAAGAAATCTTGAGTTCCTTTCCGCAGAAAACAATTGCAATTCCCAAAATATGTTGTACTCCATCTTCAGATAATAGAGTTTTATAATTTTTATCCTCAATTTGTTTTATACCTTCATCCAGTTTTTTATCAAAATTTTCTATCGAATCAGCTATCTTAAATTCAAATATATAACCAGTTTTTGATTTATTTATTGGTTTTAAAACTAAATCCGGTCTACCTTTTCCACTTTCAATATTAGAATATGCTTTATATTCATTTTCAAATCCCACAGTTATTCCAAGCATAAAAACATGATAAAAATTTTCTTTATTTGTAATATCATGATAACTTATGTTTGATAAAAATATTTTTTTCAAATTATATTCAAAAGAATCTACACCTTTTATATTTTCCTTTTTTAGAGCTTTTAAGAGACCGATAAAACATTCCGGTTCTCCTACTGTGAGCTTTTCTATAAAAGCATCCTTAAAGAAAGTATAAATTTCTTTATTTGGGATTTTTAGGGAGTATTCCCCATGTTCATTTTTATCTCCTTCTACTGTTAGATATCCGCTGAATAATAATAAAAGCCATAAATATCTTTGAAAACCAACTCTATCAAATGTTAGGTTTACATTTATAAATTTTTCAATTTTATCACCATTAAATAAAGATTCTAATGCTTTATATATAGATTCATCAGAAATATTTAAAACTTCATTTATAAGATAATTATCAGAAGTATTTACCCAATATGCATCCAATTTTTTAGTATTTAGATATTTTATTATAGACCATGGATTATATATCTCATAATTCCCAAATTTATATCCATTGTACCACTCTTTTACGTTATCAATATTATCTGTTAATTCATATTCTTTCAATGCATTATTGACATCATTTTCTGTAAGTCCAAATGAATCAGCAAATTTTTCATCCAGTATTGTATATATATCAAGATTATTTAAACCAGAAAAAATTCCTTCTTTTGCAACTCTCATTATTCCTGTCATTACGGAAAATTGTAAATATTCGTT
>JAITPM010000122.1 GCA_031289425.1 Fusobacteriaceae bacterium | reverse complement strand
TTGCAGGAATGCTTTCAATGATTTTTAAATGTGGTTCGAGAGCGCCTCACGGTGGAGTTTTTGTTATAGGAATCATTGATAATCCACTTATGTATCTAGTTTCACTTTTGGTAGGTTCATTAGTAGGAATGTGTCTGTTGGTATTACTTAAAAAACCATTAAATACTGTTATTGCTATAGATGACTAGTATCATTTCAAATTTTGTGATTAATGTAAAATATTTATAAGAAAAATTTATAAAAATTAAAAAAAGAAAATAAAAGAAATATAAGATAGGTAAAAGGGGACATAATGATAAAATTAATAGTGAGCGATATGGATGGGACTCTTTTGGATGAATTTGGAAATATTCCAGAAGAATTTTGGGAAGTAGCAGAAGAATTAAAAAAAGAAAATATTATTTTTGCTGTTGCAAGTGGAAGACAATACTACACACTCTTAAAACAATTTGAAAAAATAAAAGATGATATTATATTTATAGCTGAAAATGGCACATATGTAATGTATCATGATAAAGAATTATTCTTGAATCCTCTACCATCAGATGATGCAAAATTTGTACTGAAGAAAATAGAAGATATTAAAAATACGCAAGTTGTATTCTGTGGTAAAAAATCTGCCTATATAAAAAAAGGTGATCTTTTATTTGAAAAGGAAGTCAGAAAATATTATATAAAACTTGAAACTGTGAACAATTTATCCGAAGTAAAAGATGACATATGTAAAATTGCTCTTTGCAATTTTGAAGGAAGCGAAAAATTTATATACCCTTATGTTAAACACTTGGAAAATAGATATAAAGTCGTTGTATCCGGTGATATCTGGCTCGATATAGAAAAATTAGATGCCAATAAAGGTTCTGCCCTTTCTATTATACAAAAAAAATTAGGTATATCTTATAATGAATCTATGGCCTTTGGGGATTACTTAAACGATATTGAGTTGATGCCACTTTGCAAGTATAGTTTTGCAATGGAAAATGCTCATGAGGATCTAAAGAAAATCTGTAAATTTCGAGCTAAGTCAAATATGGATAACGGTGTTATTGAAATTATTAAAAAATTTTGTTTGGAATACAATTAAAAATATAAGCTATCTTTATTTAAGATAGCTTATATTTTTAGTACTTATTTTATTTTTTTTATCATATCAAATGAGCAATCAAGAGATATATCTATATATATTTCTTGATTGATAGAAATAGGTACTGAGACATATTCGGGAACTTCTTCCGCAGCAGCAACGTTGCCTATATCTCTATAAACCACTCTCTCTACTTGTCTTATTACTGAAGGTTCTCGTCCGTCTTCATCACTATAGTCATCGCTAAAGTCAAATTTCTCTCTTTTTATACGAATACCATAATTTCCTCTAGCATCTTTTTCACTGACTGATTTTATATCTCCTATTTCAAAATTACCATTTTCACCTATATTTTCTGCTTGAACTATAGCATCTTTTATTGCATATTTATATGCCAACAATCTCGCATCTTTTTTAGTTTTTTCTGATACATCATATTCAATCTCGGATGCAACCTCAATATCCGTCGGCTCAATTTTTTTATAAACTTCACCAATTCTTGCAGTAATATCAAATTTAACTTTTAACCTATGCACTACATCTGCAACGTTTCCCAGAGCTTTGGATTTAACTTCCACATAATATTGAGTAGTGGTAATATTTTCTGGTTTTACTCCAATAGAAATCAAAAAATCAGTAAATTCCCACATGCTTTTTGTATTTTCTTCGGTTGCTTTTAATTTGGCCTCCTTGTTATTTTTTGATCCAAATTTACTAGCACTTGTTTTCAATTCAAAAGTCAGTGTATAAAATTCTGGAACTAGATTAACTTTTCCAACTCCTACTATACCATCTAAAGACCCAATAACTATATGGGCATCATTGTACTGCAAAGCCTCCCTTTCATATTTTAACTTCAACATTTGTACGCTATCAGATGTATATTGAGCTCCATCTACTTCTACATCTATATTTAAATTTTTCTCCGCAAAAAGTGTATTTATATATAATACAATTAAAACCAATATAATAATAAATTTTTTCATAATGTATACCCCCCTAAATAAATATATGATAATCCATTATATCATAGAATTTTGTGGATTCAAACAGATTATAAAAAAGATTTTTTCTATGTTTTCCATAAGGAAAAAATACATATTTGAATAACATATTTGACACATCTTCATGATATTATAAGTATGATATAAATCTTTCCCCGAGATATTTTATATAAATGCTCCCTTGTTTAGGTTTGAAACAAGGGAGTTCCCTTTTTTGGAGAAATTTTAAGATACTGGTATTTTTGTAATACCAGTAGCAAATATTATAGCTCGTAAAAAATACTATTATAGAATTCTATTATGTATTTTATATATTTTTAATTTTTACTCATTTTTTCAGATTTTTCAATAATTGCTGAGATTCCATCTATAACAGCTCCTCTGAATCTGTCTCCCTCTAAAACTTTTATCCCCTCTATAGTTGTCCCACCGGGAGAACATACATCATCCTTTAATTCTCCTGGATGTTTTCCGGTAGAAATTACCATCTTGCCTGCACCCACAACTGATTGGGCTACCAATTGATATGCCACTTTTCTAGGTAATCCTGCTGCTACAACCGCATCTGCCATGGCTTCTATAAATACATATACAAAAGCCGGTGATGAACCCGAAGCCCCTATGATCGCACTATATAAGTTTTCCTTTATTTCTATTGCCATTCCAATTTTATTAAATAATTCTGTAAAAAACTCCCTCTCATCTGATAATACATTTTCTGAAAATGTATATGCAATGCAACCTTCTCCTATCATAAGAGGTAAATTAGGCATTGTTCTTATGATTCTTATATTTCTCTTTTCTGATAGCTTATCATACATGCTGCTTATAGTTATACCAGCAGCCATAGTAACTATTGTTTTATTTTCTGAAAGATCTTCTTTTATTTTATCTAGTACAGCAAAATATACATTAGGTTTTACTCCCAAAAATATAATATCTGCAACTTTGGTAATCTCATTTTCATTACTTAAAATATTTACATTATAAGTATTTTTTATGTGAGTATTTTTACTTTTTGCATATACAAAAATATCATCAACTTTTACTATTTTAGAATTGATTATCCCCTTTAAAAATGCCTCACCCATATTTCCACATCCAATAAATCCAATTTTCATATATTCCTCCAAAATTATCCTACAAAACTAATATTTACTTATGGTATAAGTTTATTATTTTTCTTTATAAATACCAAATCTATCCGTTATATTTTTCAATTTTCCCAATTTTTTTATAACATCTTTTTTATTTTCTACCCCTAATTTTATTAATAACGCATTTAAAATAACTATCCCCGGGACAAAAGAATATTCTTTTTCACCATTTTTAGTTGTGAGTATCAAATCAGACATATTTCCCAAAGAAGAGTCTTCCTTATCTGTAACTGTAATTATTTTGTTACCATTATCTCTAAAAAATTCAGTAATTTGCATAGTAAAATTTGTATATGGATAAAACGAGATAGTAAATAAAACATCATCTTTCTGAGAATACAAAAGCTTATCCGTAAAATCTGAAGCGCCAGATATCATAAGTTCTACACCTTCTTTAAATTCCTTTAGCATAAAATAAAAATAATATGCCAAAGCATAAGAACCTCTAGCTCCTAATATATATATCTTTCGGCTTTTATTTATCCATTCAACAGCTTGATCCAAGGCTATCTCCACATGATGCACATCTATCTCTTGCAATAATTCTATATTTCTTCCTATCAGGTTGGCCAATATGCCATCAGGATTATTTGTATCAGTTATTGCTGATTTAAGTTCTTTCATATGAGAAGTTTGTTTTTCTACCTCTTTTTGAAAAATAGATTGAAATTCTGTATACCCTGTAAAACCCAATTTTCTAGTAAATCTAGTAATAGTTGCCGGACTTGTATCCGTTTTTTTCGCAAGTTCATTTATAGATAAAAATGATAATATACTTTGATTATGTTCTACATATTCAGATATTTTTTTGAAACTTTTACTAAATTTATTATAATTTTTTTTAAAGTAATCCAAAACCCTTTTCTTCATAAATTCATCCTAAAAAAATTTATTTTTATTAACATTTATATATTTAAAATTTTATTTGTGGGGCAGTTCTTGCTGTTTCTACTGTACGGAATAATGGTTCTTCTTTAAAATTAAATATACCTGCTATTACATTTCCAGGAAATAATCTTATAGCTTCGTTATAATCCGAAGTTGTATCATTATAAAATTGACGTGCAAAACCAATTTTATCTTCTATCTCCTTTAATTGTCCTTGTAAATCAAGAAAATTTGTATTGGCTTTTAATTCCGGATAATTTTCTGTAAGCATCATAAGTTTACTCATAATAGCGCCTAATTCTCCTTCAGCTGCTATTTTATCTTCTACACTAGATGCATTTATATAAGTATTCCTAGCCTTTACAACATCTTCAAAAGTTTCTTTTTCATGTTTGGCATATCCCTTTACTACTTCTACTAAATTTGGTATAAGATCCAATCTTTTTTGCAGTTGTACATCAATCTGGCTCCAAGCGTTCTTTACCTTTTGATGCAATTTTATAAAACCGTTGTATTTCCCCATAAAAAACAATCCTAATAAAACTATTATACCTAGTATAACTCCTAAAACTATCATTTTTTCAACTCCTTAATATTATTTATATTAAAAACTCTCTCATAAATAATTTTTTCCTTAAAAAAATCTATATTTATGAGATTAATTTATTCTATCACCTTAATTATACAATAAAAATGTTATATCTCATAAAAATTTTTATATTTTTTTGATTTTACTCTTCCATTATTAGAAAAATTGAGGTATACTCATATTACTAAATTAACATTATTTTTTATAAAGAGGTGGTTTCCAATGGCTAATGAATTTAATAAAGACGGAAAAAAAGTGGGACTTTGGGTTAAAACTTATGATAATGGTAAAATCCAAGAAGAAAGAAATTATGTGAATGGTGTTCGTGAGGGAGAATATAAATCTTATTATATGAATGGTCAAATCGAAACTAAAAAATTTTATAAAAATGGAAATCTTCATGGTATATATGAAATTTTTTATAATGATGGTACTTTGAGTTCGATTCGTAATCTTGTAGATGGTGAAATCATCGGGGAATTTAAAGAATATTTTCAAAATGGACAATTGAAAAAAGAATCTGTACATATCAGCACATCTACTACCACTAAAAATATTAAATATTTTCCTAATGGTCAAATAAAAATAGATGTAAATATTAAAAATGGTGTTATGTATGGTCCATATAAAGAATTCTTTTCAAATGGAAATAAATATATCGAATGCGCTTATAATGAAAAAGGTAAAATAGATGGGTTTTATAAAGAATACGATAATGATGGTAATTTAGTAAAAGATACTAAATATATAAACGGAATAAAGTCTTAATAAATTAAAAAGAGGCCGAAATATAAAGGCCTCTTTTATTCTTTTTATAAAAAACTACACTATCTCAGTAAGAGCGATTAATCGATTAATTTCTGTGATTATTTCGTCTACGTTCATTCCATGGGCTGTTAAACCTTCGCCTAGCGTTTCTCCAGAAGAAATCATACATCCAATACAACCAAGTCCATATTTTCTGAAGACTTGAGCTATTACTGGATAAGTTTGTACTGCTTCTAAAATATTAGATTCTTTAGTTATCATACCAATCTACATCTCCTTATTTTTAAAGTTATTTATATTATAAAATATATTACTAAAAAAGTCAAGAACTATGCACTTAATATTTTTGCGATAGTTCTATATTTTTTTAATGTGCACACCATATATAACATTTAGCTCAATACGCTAATTTTTTGAGCTCCCGATTACATTTATCAAATCATGAATTCTAACCATACCAACTACTTTACCATAATCTATAACCGGAAGTACAGAAATCTGATTTTCTCTATTTTCCATAAGTTCTAATGCATCAATAGCCATACTCTCACTATCAGTTTTTGTAAAATTAGTTGTCATTATATCTTTTGCAGCAAAAGTAAAAAATTTTTCCTTCTGCTTTAGAGCCCTTCTTATATCTCCTTCCGTAATTATCCCAACCATAACATCACTATTCATCACACATACAGCTCCCAATCTTTTTTCTGTCATGATAAGTATGACTTTATCTATGCTCATATCTTTATCGCAATATGGTACCCTATCACCCACATGCATAACATCTTTCACTTTCATAAGAAGCCTTTTGCCAAGGCTACCACCTGGATGATAGAGAGCAAAATTATCCGGACGAAATTTTTTTAATTTCATCAAAATAGCCGCTATAGCATCACCCATTACAAGAGTGCTCGTAGTAGATGACATTGGTGCCAGATTGAGAGGGCAGGCCTCTTTCGTCACTCCTACATTCAAAATACAATCAGAACCTTTCCCCAATTTTGAGTTTGGGTTTCCTGTCATAGCTATTATCTTAGCCCCTATTTTCTTTATAGATGGTAGTAGCGATACAGTCTCATCTGTATTTCCGCTGTTCGATATAGCTAATACAATATCATCTTTTGATATCATACCTAGATCTCCATGCACGCCTTCAGCAGAATTCATAAAAACAGAATGGGTTCCGGTAGATATAAAAGTAGCTGCTATTTTTTTACCGATTATTCCGGATTTACCTATACCCGTAACCACTACTTTGCCCTTGGACTCTAAAATCATATTAATTGCCTTTTCAAGATCATTTGAAATTTTATCCCTGACAGATTTCAATTCCTCTATTTCAAAATCAAATATCTCTTTAGCAAATGATTTTACATCAATCTCCATTTTTCCTCCTCAAATATAGTCTCATTTTATTCAGCCTTTGCTATATCATCAATTTTTATTGCAATTTTTAATATATTTTCCAAATCATCCAATCGTATCATATTAGGTCCATCAGATTTGGCATTATCCGGATCCGGATGCACTTCTGCAAATATAGCATCTACACCGACAGCCAATCCAGCCCGTATTAGTGGATACACATATTCTCTGTCTCCAGAAGTAGTTGTTCCCAATCCTCCGGGTTTTTGAACAGAATGAGTCACATCAAAAACTATAGGGTATCCGAATTTTCTCATTTCTAAGAGGCTTCTCATATCTACAACCATATTGTTATACCCGAAAGTGCTACCTCTCTCACATAAAAGAATGTTGTTACTACCACTTTCCTCCATTTTTACAACTATATTTTTCATGTCCCATGGTGCTAAAAACTGTCCTTTTTTTATATTGACCGGAATCCCTGTAGCTGCTGCCGCAACAAGCAAGTCTGTCTGTCTACACAAAAAAGCCGGTATCTGCAACATATCTACAACTTCAGCAACTCTTTCGCACTGCCATGGCTCGTGAACATCTGTCACTACTGGTAATTTGAATTGATCCTTCACTTTTTTCAATATTTTCAATCCCTCATCCAATCCATAACCTCTAAAAGAATGTATTGATGATCTGTTAGCCTTATCAAAGGAAACTTTAAAAATATATTGGAGTCCCAATCTTTTACATATATTACTAATTTGCTCTGCTATTTCCATCACTAGTTTTTCTGATTCTATCACACATGGGCCTGCAATTAGAACAAAGCGATTTTTTCCACCAATAGTTATTTTATTTTCTACGTTGTTTCCAACATTTACTTTTTTTACAGGTTTAATTATCATTCTATGTTCTCCTTTGCTTTTTTCTTACTATTTCACGACAAGCTATGTCCCTATCATCAAAATGATATTTTTCTCTTTCGATTACTTGATATGTTTCGTGTCCTTTTCCTGCAATTAATACTATATCATCTTTTTCTGCCAGTTCTATTCCTTTGGAAATAGCTTCTTCTCTATCTTCCAATATAATATGATTTTGTTTTTTGAGTCCATCCACTATTTCTTTTATTATTTCGGAAGGAATTTCTGTTCGTGGATTATCTGATGTAACTATGGCTATATCACTATAATCTTCTGCTACTCTTCCCATCTTGGGTCTTTTTGTTCTATCTCTATCTCCGCCACATCCAAAAATAGTTATAATTTTACCTCTTTTAATTTCATTTAAACTTTTGAGAATATTCAAAAGAGAATCTTCTGTATGGGAATAATCTATTACTACACTAAAATCACTTTTACAATTTACCAATTCATATCTTCCGGGAGCTCCCTTTAATTCTTTTATTGTATCTATTATCTTTTCATTTGAAATCTCAAGAATTTTGGCTATACCTATAACTCCTAGAATATTATAAAGGTTATATTTTCCTAAAATAGCAGATTTTAGTTGATATTTTTCGCCAATTATATCTATTTCTATCTTTTGTCCGTCATTTGAAATTTCCAATATTTTACCGGTTATATCTCCTTTTTCTATGCCGTAAGAAATCCCTCCGAATTCATCATGTAAAATCTTACCGTTTTCATCATCTATATTTATAACTGAATTTTTTGTATTTTTTAATTTTAAAAAGAGCTTTCTTTTAGCCATAAAATAGTTATCCATAGTTTGATGAAAATCTAGATGATCTTGTTTAAGGTTTGTAAACGATGCTATGTCAAAATCCAACATGCTTACTCTTCCTAGTTCTAATGCATGAGAGCTGACTTCCATTATTAGATACTCTATATGCTTTTCAACGGCTTTTTTACATATTTTTACTATATCCAGTGATTCTGGAGTAGTATTATCTGCTTCTTCCACATAATCTCCAACTTTATATTCGATTGTCCCTATTCTTGCTACATTTTCAGCACCTATAATTTTTTCTAAAAAATATGTGGATGAAGTTTTTCCATTTGTTCCGGTAAAACCGATTATTTTTAATTTTTTTTGCGGCCAATCATAAAAATTTGATGATATAACACCTAAGTTCTCTCTCAAATTCTCTACCCAAATATATGTAATCGGAAATTCCGGTTTTATACATTTGGAAACAAGAACATAAGAAGCCCCGTTTTCATAGGCATTTTTTATATAGTCATGACCATCCACTACTGATCCTTCCAACGCTATGAAAATATCTCCCATTTTTATTTTGCGAGAATCATATTGCATATCATTATAATTTTCTTGATTGCTGCTTTTTTGTAAAATTTTATAATTCATACCATTCAAAAATACTTCAATTTTTTTCATTATCATCACCACATTATATTATTTTTTATGACTTTGGCATAATCTTAGACTATAACCATATTAAAAAAGTTTTTATCTTATTTTCGCCTGAAAGACATAGCCTCCAACAAATGTTCTCTCTGTATATTTTCATCATTATTCAGATCAGCTATAGTTCTAGCCACTTTTAATATTTTATCATACCCTCTGGCAGAAACTTCAAGCATTTTAATCGCTTTTTTAAAATAATCTTTATCTTCATCAGCTATAGTACAATATTTTCTCATCTCTTTTTGTCCCAAATAAGCATTTAATGCTCCTTCACCATTTCTTTCTTCTTGGCGTTTTCTTGCATTTTCTACCCTTTTCCTAATAATTTCCGAAGTTTCTCCATCTGGTATGCCTGTGAGTTCTTCTTCAGAAAGTCGCCTCATCTCAATATGCAGATCAATACGATCTAATATGGGGCCTGAAAGTTTTCTCATATATTGATTGACCTCATGCTGGCTACATGTACATCTGTCTTTTTCATATAAAAATCCGCATTTGCACGGGTTTGCAGCTGCGATTAATAAAAATTTACTTGGAAATTCTACTCTATACATTGCTCTGGTTATTGAGACTATTCCATCTTCTAATGGTTGTCTCAAACTCTCTAAAAGTGTTCTAGAAAACTCTGGAAATTCATCCAAAAATAACACTCCTCCGCTAGAAGCCAAACTAATTTCTCCCGGCATTATTTTAGTTCCACCACCAATTATTGATACAGAAGAACTGGTATGATGTGGAGACCTAAATGGCCTTACATTTATAATTGGTTTTTTACTGTTTAATTCTCCAGCCACACTATGAACCTTTGTACACTCGATAATTTCTTTTTCAGTCATAGGAGGCATTATAGTAATAATTCTTTTTGCAAGCATTGATTTGCCGGAACCAGGGCTTCCTATAAGCAAAATATTATGCCCGCCGGCGGCTGCTATTTCCAATCCCCTTTTACCTTGCACCTGACCTTTAACATCAGAAAAATCAACTTCATAAGGAGGCGGTAAAAAAGTTTCTTCCGGTGGTAAATCAATTATTTTATTATTTTTGATAAAATTTTCTACATCATTTAATGTCCTTACAGGTATTATCTTTACACCTTTTATTATGCTTGCTTCTCTATAGTTATCAATAGGCAAAATAATACCCTTATATTTCTTTTCCTTTGCCAAAATCATAGTATTTATAGTTCCTTTTATACTCCTTACATGACCATCCAAAGATAATTCACCTATAATAAGATAATTATCTATTATCTTATTTTTATCTGTTAGAAATCCCATTGTAAGCATAAGCCCGAGAGCTATCGGAAGGTCAAATTGTACCCCTTCCTTCCGTATACCGGCAGGAGATAAATTGACAACTATTCGTCTGGGAAACATACTAAACCCACAATTTTTTAAGGCAGTTTTTATTCTAAATCTACTTTCTGCTATGGCAGTATCTCCCAATCCCACAATTGAAAACATTGGAAGTGCGGCACTTATATCTACCTCCACTTCTACTAAATACGGATCAACTCCGATATAACTTGCACTTAAAACCCTGACATTCATAGTACCCCCATTAAAATTCTATTTTTATATTTTATGAAATTTCTTTTATAGATTCTTTTTAATTATTTATAGGTTAGATTATCATATATTTCTATTAATTTAATTTTATGTTATTATCTTCTAATTTTTTATAAAATATTTGTAAAAATTTTATTTTATATATTTAGATTATAGTATATTTTTAAAAAATATCCAATTATATTTTATAATTAATTCTTTATTTTTTTGTCATAAAATGCTACAATATCCCTATCGTGGAATATATTCCATTTTAGTAATTATATTAGGAGGAATTTTTATGATTCAGAGCTTAATTCGTGCAATGGAATTACTAGAAGCACTAAATGGACCTGAAACAAGTTATTCAATTGCTTATCTTTCAAACACGCTCAATCTACCACCAAGTACAATACATAGGTTGTTGCAAACGTTATGTCTTTCGAAATATGTGGTAAAAGACGAAAAATCTCATGACTATAAATTAGGGCCTGCGTTGATTCCATTGGGAATAACTGCCAGTAAAAATCTACATCTGCAAAACGCTGCTCATTCTATACTAAAAAAACTGGCTTCAAAGACTGAAAAAGATACTTTTTTAGTAATTCCTGCCGGAAATAAAGGACTTGTGTTGGAGCATATTGATGGAAGTAGCCCATTGAAAATAGTCGAAGAATTTGGTTCCGAATTGGACATGCACTGTGGTGCTATCAGAAAAACTTTATTAGCATACCAATCAGAAGAATTTATTGAAGAATATATAAAAAATTTTATAACACCTCAAAAATCTTTTCCTAAGATAGAAGCCAACATACTTCTTGAAATGCTTGACAAAATAAAAAAAGAAGGAGTTGCTGTATCTTGCGGTGATTATATAACCAGTGCTATCGGTATTGGAGCACCTGTTTTCAAATATAATGGGAAAATCATAGCTTCTATCGGTATTGTAACTCCTGAGTCTTCAATATCAAATAACTCAAAGTTAGAATATTTTAAACTCATAATTAAGTCCACTGCTAAAGAACTTTCAGAAATGATGGGTTATTTTAAGTAAGTTTATTATAAATAAATTATGGCGGGAATAAATTCCCGCCTTTATTATTATATAATTTTTATATACTTTCTGCAAAAGCTTGTAATGATGTCTTGGCTTGACCAAAATCAACCATTTGTTGGTCGAATCCCAACGAAATGTGTGGTATACCTGCTTCATCTAAAGCTTTTTTTAATGATGGATATTCTAATTCTTCCGGGTCACAGAATGTCATCATCATAATTACTGCCCCTTGTGCTCCTGAATCTTTTATTTTTTTAACCACATGAATAGGACGCTTTATTATTTCAGGGTCATACAACAATGGATCATTATCTTGAGATGCAAAATGAAGTGCCAGTGCTCTTAGTGGATCTGCCTCATTTTCTGGAGCATCCACATCAAATCCTCTTGATTCGTGTGCAACATCATCTGCAACTATAGCGATTTTATTATCATCAAATATCTTTAATAGAGATACACTATCCATTATAATTCCGGATGACAAAACTTTTATTCCGTTCCACTTTATGATCGGTAATTTTTCCAATTCCGTATTTAATTCATTTAATAATTTTGCATATTCACATTTTAACATAAAATATGAACTCTTTAATACAGCACTTCTTTTTACTGCTGTTACAACATCCGGATGTTCTCCAGCTAATTTTACGAATTTACGTCTTTCATTTCTGCTTTTATTATATATTTTTATTGCGTTTTGCAATTTTTCATCAGTAATTTTTTGCCCTGATATTTCTTCCAACTTAGATTTTAAATTCCCATATTGAGCCATTGTAAATGTAATTCCATATTCCGGCTTTCTATTTTGCGGATGTGATAAAAACATAAATGGTATTTGAGGAACTGCAACTCTAAAATTTTGGCTAAGTGGTCTCAATGTATCACATATAGAAGTTACTATAACTCCAGATAATCCATCTAAGACTCCAGTCAATCCCATTTCTAAGTTCATTTGAGCAATAGTACAATAAAAAGATGCAAAATATTCTTTTGCTGCATTGATTGTCCCCTGGCGTCCCCATACTCCAAATGGCACCATATCTGCAGCGTATACCAATTCTTCCGGAACATAATATGGAAAACAGCCTATTATTTTTTTACCTTGCTCTATATATTTAACAGATTGTTTTTTCGGACTTGCTGCTATTTCCTGAAATTGATTTAATATCTCATCAATTCTACTCATTATTTTTTACCCTCCTTCTTAATTCTCGTATTTTCTTCCATAATTTCGAATAATCCTTCTACACGAGTCTTATATTGTTCTTCTGAAAAGTTTCTAGGATCAGCTTGGTCTCCATCAAATCCGGCCACAGCCACTCCCAAGTCTTTTCTGAATCTCCTTTCCATTTCAGGCATATACCCACTCCATGGTTTACAAGAACGATTATAATGTACTAAAATACCATCGACATTGTTTTCACGACAAAGGCCTTCTCTCCATGCTACTCCGGTCTCAAGGCATACAGAATTTGGTGCTTTATAATAAGCTTTCATCAATTCATCCATATTATTATAGACAAATCCAAATGCTGGAGCATATACAACTGCCGTTGTATTTATTCCTTTTTCTTTTAAAGGAGCAAATAATTTTTGCAATTCTGGCCAACAAGGTATTCCCTCAAACATTATTCTATGATTTTCTGCATATTTCCACGTAGATTTTCCACTTTTTACATTAGCTTCCAATTCTTCAGCAAGTTGTTCAAAAGCTTCTGCAGATTCTTTTTTACAACGGGCAGTAACAACATCTGCCATATGATTGAATAGATCAAATCCACTAAATGGAGATGGAGTGTATTGGCAATACGAACAAACCTTTAACCACGCTTGCGCAGTTCTGTTTGCATTGGCGCATACTTCTTCAAATTTCTTTTCATCCCATTTTTTACCTGATATTTCTTCCAATTTTTTTATAGCATCATCGAATTGCCCTCTTACATAGGCAACATTTGCATCAGCCACCTCTACGGTGTTATTATAAGGTATGTCTATCATAATAAGCGGTATATTATGCATTCTTGCTATGTTTTCATACCATTTAGTCATGCAATTACATATATTATTACAACACAATAGAAAATCAGGCTGAGGCATTGATTTTTCTTCTGCTTCATATCCTGCAGCATAAGCCAGACTAATTCTAGTGTATCCGCATATATCATTGGAATATCCCATCGCTTCTGCATGTTCACACATTCTTTGACCTCCATGCTTAGCTGCAACTGCTGCCGCATGGTTTTCAGGATAGCATACTGCTAACCCCAAAGATTCCGCTATTTCTGCTGGGAATTTTGATGATGACCATCCTATCGGTTCTCCTCTTTTCTTAGCATCCCAGGCATTTTGATATACTTTATCAACTACTGCTCTAAGAGCTTCTTTTGCTGATAATTTTTCTGATACTTTTTTATCCACTTCACTCATACAATATTCCTCCTTTTAAATTTTCACATATGTTCTATATCTAAACAAGAAATAAATTTCTTGATTGCTTGCAATGTCATTTGTTTAATTTTTGATAAGCAAATAATGCCGCTCCTAAAGCTCCATTATATTGAGATAATGGTGAAGTATATACTTTATGTCCTATTTCTTCCTCAAGAGCTAATACAACTCCATTATTTTGTGCAACTCCACCTGTCATAACTACTCTATCTTCTATTCCAATTCTCTTAGCTAGTCCGGAAACTCGTCCTGCTACTGAACGATGAATTCCTTTTATAATATCTCTTTTGTCTGTTTCTTGCGATAATTGAGAAATTACTTCCGATTCTGCGAAAACAGTACATGTAGAACTAATATTTACAGTTTTTGAAGATTCAGCTGATAGTTTTTCCAAATCACTTACTTTTACTTCCAATACTCTTGACATTACATCTAAAAATCTTCCTGTGCCGGCAGCACACTTGTCATTCATAACAAAATTGTTTAAAAGACCTCCGGCATTTATTTTTAATACTTTCGCATCTTGTCCACCGATATCTATAACAGTTTTTACATCTGGAAAAAGAAAGTACGCTCCCTTAGCATGACAACTCAATTCGCTAAGTTGATTATCTACCCAATCGAGAGAATTACGTCCATATCCGGTAGCGAGAGAATAATCTATCTGATCTTTGGTAAGGCCACTCTTTTCCATAACTTCTGCTATAGCTCTCCCTGGGCCGCTTGTACCAGCTCCCACATCTATG
Source organism: Fusobacteriaceae bacterium (assembly GCA_031289425.1). GTDB lineage: Bacteria > Fusobacteriota > Fusobacteriia > Fusobacteriales > Fusobacteriaceae > JAISST01. Next base: position 1,975 of record JAITPM010000122.1, on the reverse strand, counting down.
AGCGATTTACTTACAATTTCTTTTCCATTTTTTAAAATTATACATTTTGAGGCTGTTGACCCGACATCAATGCCCAATGTATATACTTCCTTCATTTGAACCTCCCAATACGGTTTATCCTATTTTAGGGTGAACTAATAAAAAGCCCACCCTTGATAAGAATATTTATAAATTTTAAGATAAGAATAGCAAATTTTTATACACACTATTTTTAATCAATTTATACATTAACCTATTCCCAGCATGCTTTTACCGATGTTAAGAAAATTAGTGATTATAATTGCATTTGTAATATTACTTAAAAATCCTCCAATTACTGGCACTACAAAGAATGCAAGTTTTGAATATCTATATTTTTTACATACACTTTGCATTGTAGTCATTGATACCGGTACAGCACCTAGTCCAAATCCTATATGTCCTACAGCTATTACAGCAGCATCGTAATTTTTTCCAGTCAATTTGTAAGTTATAAATATAGCGAATGGAATAATTAGAGCAACTTGAGCTATCAATAATACTGACATTGATAATCCCAATCCTGATAATTGCCATAATTTCATAGATACTATAGACATTGATACAAAAAGCCCCAGAGAAAAATCTCCAACTGTATCAATTGATTCGTAAAGTGATTCGGCAGTATTCTTTTTTTGATCCAAATACAACCTTACCAATATTCCTGCAAACATTGCACAAACATGTATAGGGAATTGTTTTATTCCCACTGCAAGTAATATATTCATTATTAATTGCCCTATTCCTAAAGCTACACACATTAAAAATACTGCTTTTACAACTTCAGGTTTTTTCATTGGAACTCCAACTGCTTTCGCTAATTCTGCGATATCTTCCTTTCCATCTATTTCAGGATCTTCCAATTTATTTCTTTTTACCATCCAATTTCCGAATGGTCCACCAATGATAGAACCGGAAATCAAACCAAATGTAGCGGATGCTATAGCAACTTCCATAGCAGCCGGATATCCAGCCTTAACAGCTATAGGAGCAAAAGATGCAGCATTTCCATGCCCTCCAGTCATTGGTATACTACCTGTCATAAGAGCTATCAAAGGATTTACACCCATAACTTTTCCAACACCAAGTGCTAAAACATTTTGTAAAATTGCTAACACAGCTGCTAATATAGCGAATATTATTACTAATTTTCCACCCTTCTTAAGAAGAGATAAACTAGCCGATGCTCCACTTGCAGCAAAGAATATACAATAAAACAATGAGTTTGCTGTCGCATAATCATAGTTTAGCTCTACAATACCAGCTTTATATAAGATTAAAGATATAATAGCAAATATTGTTCCCCCAACAACTGATGATGGCAAACAATACTTTTTTAATACTGGGAATTTTACCCTCAACCAATCCCCAAAAAATATTGCAATTACTGAAATTCCTAAAGTTTCAAACATTCCTAATTTGATTACATTCATTATTTTTACCTCCATATATTATTTATATATTTTAGTACCCCCCTCAACAACAATCAGTGTTTTTTCTCATCTATTGGTTATTATGGCAGCAAATTTGCAGCCCATATTTAAAACCCCCATTTCTAAATTTTTTACCGGCTTTACAAAAAGCTGCAAAGCCAATAACTAATTATTTTTTATAAGTAATAAACTCACGTATCACCCTTGGTAATAGCATTTGATGAAAAGCACATATTGATTTTTTATTTTGATAGGCTGATTCTGTAAATGCTTCTATATAAGGGCGAAGTGAAATCATATCAACTATTTCGTCTACCATACCGGTCATTGCACAATATTTTGGTCTAGATTTATCTGTATATTCTTGTATAACTTGATTCATCTTTTCGATAGTATCTTTGATACTTTTTCCTTCTTTTTGATCTTTTACAAGTCTTCTGGCATACATGGCTGCTGCCGCTGTTTCACCATTCATTACGTATACTTCAGTAGCTGCTGTTCCCAATGAAAATGCATTTGTATTA
>JAITPM010000060.1 GCA_031289425.1 Fusobacteriaceae bacterium | reverse complement strand
TCGGACATTTATCTGATGATAAAATATTGAGCCTATCCTGCCTCATGTAAATACAGTAAAAATGGATGTTCTAGAAAAAAATTAACAAAATATTTCCGATTGACAAAAAAATGTAATTGTATTATAATTCTATTAAGAAAAAGTTCCTTATTTTATAATAATAAGGAACTTTTCACATTTTTTGGATAACAACAGAAAAACGCCTAAATCTCTAATTTAAAGAATGATTTAGACTCCTATACATCACTAAAATCATAGAATAGTACACATTTTTTTTATATTTAAATTTTTAATAATATTAATCTAGAAATTTATTATAAAAAGATAAAATGTTTTATCATGTTTCTCACTTTATAGCTATTATTTTAAATACTGGCTTTTAAGTGATAAATTGTCAATTTCACAAATAGAATTCAAAAAATATTATTGGATAAATATAAAATTCGATGTATAATTTATTTAGACAAAAGAATCTAAAAAAGGATTCTAATTTATCTGATTATCTGATGCAAAATAATGGAGGATTTACCATGAATAAGTTTTGTAGCGAAATATGTTTTATTTCTCCCAGCGTTGTACTTGCTAACAGTGCTTAAAACATAATAAAAGAAACAAATGAGAAAATTAATGTATATTCCGCTGCTTTAGATGAAGCATGTCAATTGGCCAAAGATCTAATATCTAGAGGTGCCAAAATATTAATAAGTCGAAAGGGAACAAAATTAGCAATCGAAAAAGAACTTAATATCCAAGTGATTGGGATTGATTTTTCCCTATCAGATTATATAGCTATTATTGAACAAGCCCGAAATATTGATGGGATAGTAGCATTTTTTTCTTATGGAGAACCAAGAGAAGATATCAAGACCATGTGCTATATTTTGGGAATTAAAGCAAAATATTACTATTTTACCAATATTAAAGACAGTGAAGAAAGTGTGCTACATGCCATTGAGGAAGGTGCAAAATTGGGAGTTGGTGGTGCTACCACTGATATCTATGCCAGGAAATACGGACTGAATCATATTACCGTAGAAAATTCTCAGGACTCTATTATATCCACTATAAATCTAGCAAAAGAAATTTTACATTTTCAAAAAGAAGATGAGAAAAAAAATGATGAATTAAAAGTACGTTTGGAGCGGTATGAGACTATTTTTAATTACACTCATGACGCAATAATAGCTATTAATGAACAAGGAAAAATAGATGTTCTTAATAAAACTGCTGCAAAAATTATCAAAAGTAAATTTGGAACTTGTATTGGGAAAGATATTGATAATGTCATAAAAAATACGAAAATGATCGATGTTATTAAAAGTGGGAAAGGCGAAATCAATCAGATAATGAATATAAATGGTACTATGGTCACAACTAACAGAATTCCTATTATCGTTAATAATATAGTGAAAGGGGTCGTAGCTACTTTTCAGGATGTTAAGATTATTCAAGATTACGAAAAAAATATTAGACTTAATTTTCATCAAAATAATATGACTTTAGCTGCAAAGTACCATTTTGATGATATTGTCGGAAAGAGTAAAGTTATACAAGATGTTATTAGAATTTCAAAAAAATATGCAAAATCGGATGTCTGCATCTTAGTTTATGGAGAAACCGGAACCGGAAAAGAGCTTTTCGTTCAAAGCATACACAATTTTAGCAATAGATCTCAAGAACCTTTTGTCGCAGTGAATTGTACAACAATTCCACCAAATCTTTTTGAAGCTGAACTATTCGGGTATGAGGAAGGAACCTTTACTGGAGCTACAAAGGGAGGAAAAGCAGGACTGTTCGAATTAGCTCACAGAGGAACTATTTTTTTGGATGAAATCGCAGAGATACCGTTAGATGCTCAAATCAAACTATTACGTGTTTTACAAGAAAAAGAAATCAGGAGAATCGGCGGAAGGGAGAACATTCCCATTGATATTAGGGTCATTGCAGCAACTAATAAAAATTTACGGGAACAAGTTAAAAATGGAAAATTTAGAGAAGATCTTTTTTACCGATTGGATATCTTAAATGTTGAAATCCCACCATTAAGAGACCGAAAAGAAGATATAATTGATATTGCGATGTATATGTTTTCAGCTTTTGACTTAAAAAATTGTAAAAAATGCAAAACAGTACTAAAAGAAACGTTAAATAATCTGAAAGAATATAATTGGCCTGGTAATATAAGGGAATTGTATAATATTGTTTCCCGTATATATGTATTATTATCACAAGGTGAAGAAATAAAAACAATCAATAAAATTATATTAAAAATTTTAGAAGTTCATGTCAACGATGATAATCATCCTGAAATAACCAAAGACAATGAAAACAATGAACAAAGTTTTTACGTTTTGGAAAAAAATAAAATCATTGATACTTTAAAAAAAAATAATTTAACATTAAATGACGCAGCGAAAGAATTAAACATTGGAAGAACTACTCTTTGGAGAAAAATGAAAAAATATAATATAAAAAATTAATGTTTCATTTTTTTCCAATAATAGAATTTTTTGAAACTTATTGAAAACATTTTTTGGATATAAAATATATTTATTGATTAGATAAATACATTTTATATCCAAATTTCCTTGATTTCAATGGTTTTTTTTATTATATTTATGGTTTGGCAAAATAATTGCTTTATATATTGTGCGTCGAACAAAATATTAATTATATTTATTTAATTTATTATTATTTGAAAAAATTAAGGGAGGAAAAATATGAGCAAAGGTATATTAGAAGGCCTTGTGGTGCTCGATTTAACAAGAGTTCTTGCAGGTCCATATTGTGGAATGCTGCTAGCAGACATGGGTGCAGAGATTATTAAAGTAGAGACTCCCAAAAAAGGTGATGATAGTCGAGCTTTCGGTCCTTTTATAAACGGCGAAAGTTCTTATTACATGAATTTGAATAGGGGTAAAAAGGGAATTACACTAAATCTAAAAACTGAAGATGGAAAGAAATTTTTCCTTCAAATGGTAGAAAAAGCTGATGTAATTATTGAAAATTTCAGAACAGGAACTATGGAAAAACTTGGACTTGGATATGAAACATTAAAAACAATCAATCCAAACATTATATATGGGTGTGTCTCAGGATTTGGACATTATGGACCTTATTGCGACAGAGCCGGGTATGATATCATAAGCCAGGCAATGGGTGGACTCATGAGTACGACCGGTTGGCCTGGAGGAGAACCTACCAGAACAGGGACGGCAATGGGTGATGTCTTAAGCGGCTTAAGTCTTACTATCGGAGTTCTTGCAGCTGTTGTAAACAAACTTAAAACCGGAGAAGGTCAGAAAGTAGATGTAGCACTTGTAGATTCTGTCGTTTCCTCTCTGGAAATCATAACTCAAATTTATTTGACATCTGGTAAAATTCCGGAAAGAATAGGAAACCGTTATGAATCTACTTATCCATATGATTCATTTAAAGTAAAAGATGGAAGTGTTGTTATTGCATGTGGAAATGATAAATTATTTTCACTTTTAGTAAACGAGATGGGACAACCGGAATTAGTAAAAGATAGCAGATTTTTAAAAAACATTGATAGAGTAGAACATCATGCACAATTAAAAGAAATTATTGAAAAATGGTCTATCAATTTCACCATAGATGAAATAGAGGAAAACCTTTTGAAAATAGGTGTTCCTGTAGCTCCGATTAACACCATTGACAGAATTATAAATGATCCGCATATCGCCGGTGCCAGAGAAATGTTTGTAGAAGTCCAACATCCGGTGGCAGGAAAAACTACTCTAACGGGAGATCATATTAAATTTAGCGAAAGAAAGGCGCACATACAATTTCCCGCTCCAACATTGGGTCAACACAACAAAGAAATATATCAAAAATTTTTCAATTTAACTGACGCACAAATAGAAGAATATGTAAAAATTGGCGTTTTTTAAAAAAATATTTTTAAGGAGGTTACAATGGGAATGACAATAACGCAAAAAATATTAGCCAGAGCCTCAGGAAATAAAGAGGTAAAAGATGGCGATATTTTATGGGTTAAAGTAGACCAGGCCATGTTAGATGATATTTTGGGGCCTAGGGTTGAAATCGATGAAAAAATGAAAGAATTACAAGCAAAGGTTTGGAACCCGGATAAAGTTACTATTATATCTGATCATTATACTCCCCCAGCAAACACCAAACAAGCTGATATCGTAAAATTTACACGAGAATGGGCAGAAAAACATAATATTAAACATTATTATGAGTATATTGGACCTTGCCATCAAGTCATGGTAGAAAAAGGAAGGGTAGCTCCCGGTGAAGTAATTGTCGGGACAGATTCGCACACTTGTGCTTATGGAGCCTTGGGTGCCTTCTCTACAGGTGTAGGCTCTACTGAAATGCTTGGCGTTTTGGTTTCTGGAGAAATTTGGCTTAAGGTTCCCGAAACAATAAAAGTCCTATGGAATGGTATTCTTCCAAAAGGTGTTATGGCAAAAGATGTCATCCTCCGAACAATAGGAAAAATAGGACATAGCGGAGCAACTTACAAAGCAATCGAATTTGCAGGTCAGACTTTTGAGCATATGATTATGGATGAACGACTTTGTGTAACCAACATGGTCGTAGAAGCCGGAGCCAAAAATGGAATCATTAAATTTGATTCAATCACAAAGGAATATTTGGACAGTAGGAACGTTGCCAGTGAATATATTTATGATAGTGACGAAGATGCTTTATATGCAGAAAAATATGAATTTGATGCAAGTCAATTGGAGCCTCTCTGTGCCTGTCCACATGAAGTAGATAATGTAACTGAAATAAAAAATGTATCAAATATAAAAATAGATCAAGCATACATTGGTTCTTGTACAGGTGGGCGTTACAATGATTTAAAAATAGCAGCCGATTTTTTAAGAGGAAAGAAAATATCTAAAAATATTAGATTATTGATTTCTCCGGCCTCCAAAGAAATATGGGAACGTTGTGCAAAAGATGGAATATTGACAACCTTATCTGAAGCAGGAGCAACAGTGTTGGCATCTACTTGCGGAGCATGTCTGGGAATACATTCAGGAGCCATAGGTGCAGGTGAAACATGTGTTTCTTCTACCAACCGTAATTTTTTAGGTAGAATGGGAAGTGAAAAAAGTTTCATTTACCTGGCTTCCCCTATTTCAGTAGCTGCAAGCGCCATAACTGGAAGATTAACTGACCCAAGAGAATTGATGTGAGGAGGATTGCTATGAACAATATAATTAAGGGAAAAGTTTGGAAATATGGAAGTAATATTAATACGGATATCATTTCTCCTCCTGCTTATATGGAACTTTCTATGAAAGAAGCGGCCAAATATGCCATGAGTGTAATTGATCCGGAATTTGCTTCTCAATACAAACCTGGAGATATTTTCGTTGCGGAAGATAATTTAGGCCCGGGGTCAAGTAGAGAAACAGCTCCTTTGACGTTGAAAATTTTAGGTGTAAAAACCATTGTGGCTAAAAGTTATGCACGAATTTTTTATAGAAATTGCATAAATTTGGGAATATTGACGTTGGTATGCCCGGAAACAGAAAAAATATCTAAAAATGATGAAATTGAGATAAATTACAGCGACGGTATTATAAAAAATATCACACATAAGGAAGAATATTCTTGCGAAAAAATACCACAACATATTATGGGATTAATTGATTGTGATGGCCTTGTGGGATATCTCAAAACAAAAATAATATCTGGACAAAAATAGGTGATTATATAAATATGAAAAAAACAGTCAATATTCATGAAGTAGGCCCCAGAGATGGGTTCCAAAATTTAAAAGAATATATCCCCTTAGAAGAAAAAATAGAGATTATTGATAGAATTATCGCAACCGGAATAAAACATATCCAAATAACTTCTCTAGTCAGCCCCAAAGCAATTCCTCAAATGAAAGATGCAAGAGAAGTTGCTGAGCAATGCCTAAAGAAATATCCTGATATCGATTTATATGTGCTGATTCCAAACCTTTACGGAGCAAAATCAGCTTACGAAATCGGTATTAAAAAAGTATCCAATGTAATTTCATTAAGCCAAAGTCACAATAAAGCAAATATTAATAGAACTCACGAAGAATCCTTGGATGAATTAAAAAAAATAAAAGAAAATTATCCATCCTTGGAGGTTATCGTAGATGTTGCTACCACATTTGGTTGCCCATTTGAGGGGAAATTTTCAATAGATCAAATCCTAAATTTTATCAAAAGGCTTTATCAATTGGGAATACGTACCTTTAATTTATGTGATACTGTCGGAGTAGCTAATCCAGACCAGACAAAGGATATTATCAAGGCAGTGAAGGAGGTATTCGTTGATTGTAATTTTCAGGCTCATTTTCATGATACAAGAAATAACGGGATAGTAAATAGTATCGCAGCTATTGAATGCGGTATTTATGATATCCAAACCACATTGGGCGGGTTGGGTGGCTGTCCTTTTGCTCCCGGAGCTTCCGGAAATACAGCTACAGAAGATCTTGCTTATTTATTAAACGATATGGGATATAGTACGGGTATTGATATCAAAGAATTAATCGTTTTATCAAAGTATCAGTATTCAAAAATTGCAGGAAATTACAGCGGTCATCAACTTTATATAAAATGAAAAAATTTAAATTTTGTTATCAAAATCGCTTCCTAGCTTTGATATAGCATAAAATTAGGAAGGATTGAAATAAATTTTATTATTATATTTCATAACTTAGGTAGAGGAGGTTTTACAACATGGCAATTTTATCATTGATATTCTTAATAGTCCCAATTTTACTCGGTATTTTTCTGAAAGTCAACATTGGATTATGCGCTTTCGGAGCTTCTTTAGTTTTAGGTCTAATTTCTAAAACTCCTACAAAAACCATTCAAGGCGGGTTCCCTACAGGGCTTTTTATTACCTTACTTGGGGTAATGACACTTTTTAGTATTGCACAGGAAAATAAAACTATGGAAAATTTGGCTAGGAAAGTAGTATCCCTTGCAGGAAAGAGAACATTTTTAATCCCTATTATTGTATATGTATTTTCTGTTATATTAGCAGCAGTTGGTCCGGGAACAATTCCTGTCATGGGTATAATGGCTGTTTTTACATGTTCGCTAGCAGCTGAAATGCGTATTTCTCCTATTCTTTTATCTGCTACATCAGTTCTGGGAGCTGCAGGTGGAGGAGTTACACCGATTGCACCTACAGGTATCTTGGGACTTTCATTGGCAGCTAAACAAGGGATTGAAGGTATTGCAGTTCCTTATGCGGTCAACATGCTTATAGCAATGACAACTTATTTTATTATTATTTATTTTGTCTTGGGCGGATATAAAATGAAATCCAATGTAGATGTTAGTGAAGTGACTCAAGCTATCACGTTCGATCGAAATCAAATGATAACATTAACTGGTATGGTTGTTATGGTTGTGCTTGTTATTGGTCTCGGATTTGAAGTTGGGCTAACATCTTTCACTGTTTCGATGATTCTATTATTATTAAAAGTATGTAATGAGAAAAAAGCAATCGCAAATATTCCTTGGGGAACATTATTAATGGTTACAGGTATACAAATGATTATGGCTATGACAATAAGTTTGGGCGGAATTAAATTATTGGCAAACGGTCTTTCAAAATTTATGACTCCTAGAACTGCTCCTGGTATACTAGGATTAACAGCGGGTATTATGTCATGGTTTAGCTCTACTTCAGGTGTTGTTATGCCTACTTTGATTCCTACTGCGACTGGAATTGTAGAAAATGTGGGCGGAGGAGTAACTGCTTTGTCTTTGATTTCTGCCGTTACAAATACTGCCAGTGCTGCGGGAATGAGCCCTCTATCTACAGGAGGATCTATGGGAATGGCTGCTTATAGTGCCATAGCCAAACCTACTGAAGAAGAGCATGGTAAATTATTCCTTAGATTATTCTTGGTCTCTGCAGGCGGTGTAGTAGTAGTTGCCCTTGTTGCTGTGACTGGTGTATATAATTTGCTCCTTTGATAAGTGTCTATATATAAAGTTTAATCGGTTTTTTCGCAGGATGAGTGTCATGGAACATTGTTCTATGGCACTTTTTCTATTTAATTATTTCTATTTTTAATTTCCCTTTTAATTTCTTGACAAAAAAAATCAAAATCTTTCTTGACATTTTTATAAAAATAAGAGATATTATATCCATAAGTTTATTATAAAATAAGAAGGTGATTCAATATGAAAGATTTAAAAAATACAGGTTTTTCTACACAGGCAATTCATGGAGGAAATGATATCGATGGTGAAACTGGAGCTATTCGTCGCCCTATTACAATGGCTAATAGTTATGCGCTACCCTATGATCCATCAGAAATGAATTGGTCAAGTTCTGCAGCTAATCTTTATACGAGAAATGGCGGTGCTAATCAGGGATATCTACAGGAAAAACTTGCGTTGTTATCTGGGACGGAAGATTGTATTGTACTTGCATCCGGCGTTGCAGCACTATCGGGGTTATTCTTTTCAATCCTTAATAGCGGAGACCATGTTATATTTTCGAGTGTTACGTATATAGCGGCCTATCGCCTTTTAAACGAACTTTTTAACGGCAAATTTCAAGTGGAAACTACTATTGTTGATACAACTGATTTAGAAAAAGTAAAAGCTGCCGTTCGCCCTAACACAAAACTCATTCATATAGAAACACCAGGGAATCCTACGACTTCTGTTACAGATATCGCTGCAATAGCTGTAATAGCTCATAAAAATAATGCATATCTATCGGTTGATAATACTTTTGCTTCTCCGTACAATCAACGCCCTGCATCTCTTGGAGCAGATTTTGTTATTGAAAGTCTGACAAAATATATCAATGGGCACGGAGATGCAATGGGTGGTGCTATCTTGGGTAAAAAACAATTGCTAGATCCTATTCGATCTCAAGCACAGATAAATTTGGGAGGCACAATCAGCCCCTTTAATGCTTGGTTAATTATGCGTGGAGCAGTGACCTTACCCCTTCGCATGAGACAACATAATGAGAGCGCTATTCAAATCGCAAAATTTTTGGAGAGCGCAAATGGAGTTAGGTTTGTAGCATATCCGGGGCTCACTAATCATCCACAACACAAGATTTCTAAAAAACAAATGAGTGGTTTTGGTGGAATGATTGCTTTTGGGTTGAATACTGACCATAATGGGCATAATAAATTTGTAAAAAATCTTAAAATTATTACTTCTGCCGTTTCATTAGGACATGATGAGACTTTGATTGTATTTTTAGGTGAAAATGATGAGAGACAATATTTATACCCAGATGAATTTCATGGCGGATTTTTTCGCTTGAGTGTAGGACTTGAGGATACAGCAGATTTAATCGAAGATTTAAAACAGGCTCTTTTAGTTAATTTATAAATAAAATTTAGGGAGGAAATGCAAATGAGTGATGATTTTAATAAGTTTAACAAAGAAGAAGAGGAAGAATTAAAGAAAAAAATTGAAGAGATTGATTTATCAAAGGATACCAAATATTCAGAAAACTATTCTGAGGATAATTTTTGGAATAAAATAAAAAAATTTACTAAAAAAGCAGGACTCAATGTGATTAGTTATGCTTTGGCACTATATTATGTATTACAATCTCCAGATATTGATCTAAAAATTAAAACAATAATAATAGCAGCATTGGGCTATTTTATTCTGCCTTTTGATATTATTCCGGATTTTATACCAATTTTTGGATTTGCAGATGATGCTGGAATTTTAGCAATTGCTTTTAAAATAGCAAAAGCTATGGTAACAGATGATGTTATTGAGAAAGTTTATGAAAAGACAAATGCTTGGTTTGATGTTAGTAAAGATGATATTGTAGCTATATTGAAGTAAAATCAAGTTTATTCTATAAATATATATTTTATTTTTATAACAGAGTAAATTCTACTCACGAATATTTAAAGTAGAATTTGGTATTTTATTAGAACTCCTAATTTTGCCAGATATATTTTTTATTTGCGAAAACATCAAAATATGTTATAATTAAGCAAAACAAGGAGGTCATCATGAATAAACTTCCAATAGGAATAGAGGATTTCAAAAAAATTATTGAAGAACATTATTTTTATATTGATAAAACCTCTCTGATTAGCAGAATATTAATTAATGGTGCTGAAGTTACCTTGTTTACGAGGCCGCGACGATTTGGCAAGACATTAAACATGTCTATGCTTTATCATTTTTTTGATATAAAAAATGGGGATGCAAACAAACCGTTATTTAAAAATTTAGATATAGAAAAATCCGAATATTATTATGAGCAAGGCCAAAATCCGGTAATATTTATTTCAATGAAAGATGTTAAAAAAGGAACCTTGGAAGAATGTAAAAATGAAGTATACAAAATAATTTTGAATCACCTGAATAAAATAAGTTTTATATATGATAGCTTATCTGGAATTAACAAAAAGATTTTTGATGATTTATCTGATAATAGAGATTCAATATTTTTAGATACATCTTTAAAATATCTTTCTCAGTTTTTATATGAATATTATGAAAAAAAAGTTATATTACTGATAGATGAATATGATGCTCCTATTCTTTCAGCGTATGATGAAAATTACTATAATGATGCAATAAAATTTTTCAAAAGTTTATATAGTTCTGCATTGAAAACCAATGAATACCTTAAATTCGGAGTCATGACAGGAATAACAAGAGTAGCAAAAGAAGAAATTTTTTCTGATTTAAACAACCTTGATGTTGATACAATCCTTGATAAATTTTATAATGATTATTTCGGATTGACAGAAAAAGAAGTTATTAATGCTTTGAAAGAATATGATCTCCAAAAAAACATAGAAAGTGTAAAAGAATGGTATAATGGTTATAGATTTGGGAATGCGGAAGTGTATAATCCCTGGTCAATTATAAAATATCTGAAAAACAAGGAACTCGAATCATACTGGGTAAATACTTCAGGAAATATACTCATCAATAAATTATTGAACATATCAAATAATGAAATATTAAAGACTTTATTAGAATTATTCAGCGGAAAAAATATCAAAAAACATATAGAAAAAGATATGTCTTTTGATAATATAATGGAACAAAATAAATTATGGACTTTGCTTTTATATAGTGGATATCTGACGGTGTATGGTGAACCTTTGGGAGACGGATATTATTTATTAAAGATACCAAATAAAGAAATATATTCTTACTTTAAAACTTTATTTATAGATAAATTTATAGGACTAGATAGTCCGCTATTACAAGACCTCTCAATTAATTTAAAATTAAAAAAAATAAAAGGAGAAAATTCATTTGAATCAACTTTAAAAAAAATATTTTTATCAAAAATAAGTTATTATGATGTTGAAAAGAAATAAAAGTCGAATATAAAGCTTTATTGTAGTATATAATAACTATGAATAAGAAAGACAAATTTTAATAATTATAAAAATATATAATATAAAAAAGACGAGGCTTGCCCCGTCGGAACTATATAGTATTTTCTATTCTAGAGCATATTCTACAGCCTTTTTGGCATGTATTAATGTTGTATCAAACATTTTTGCCGCAATATTTTCTTGCTTTATTAATAACCCTATTTCAGTACAACCAAGTATTATTCCTTGTGCTCCATTTTTTAGCATTTTATTTATAATTTCAATATATTTATTTCTTGATTCATCCTTTATAATACCTTTGCAAAGTTCTTCATATATAATTTCATTTATAATATTTTGGTCATTTTCTTCTGGTACAATTACACTTATACCTTTTTCTATCAATTTAGACTTATAGAAATCTTCCGTCATTGTATATTTTGTTCCCAACAATCCTATAGTACTAATTCTTTCTTTTATAATTTCATCAGCAGTCATATCAGCAATATGTAGAAAAGGTATATTCACACCGTCTAACACCATTTCAGATATTTTATGCATTGTATTAGTAGTTAATACCAAAAAATCAGCACCCATTTTTTCTAAGTTTTTAGCAATATCATTTAATATTTTCCCACATTTATCCCATTCATTTGTTCTTTGATACAGCTCTATTTCCTCAAAATTAACACTCCATAATATACACTTGGCAGAATTTAGCCCGCCTAATCTGTTTTTTACTTTTTCATTAATTACCCTATAATATTCAATAGTTGATTCCCAACTCATTCCACCAATTAAACCAATACATTTCATATGACGTCCTTTTATAACTTTTAATTTATATTTTATCCACTATGCTGAATATTTAAAATTCTGCATTTCCAAATTGCATGTATTAAATCTTAATACCAGTATATCATAATTATTAACAATTTTTAATATTTTTTATTATAAATTTCTACTTTATAAAATAGAAATAAAATCTTCTTTGAATAAGAAATCCTTTTTTTGAGAAAATTCTTCCAATGATTTTTTAATTATTTCTATACCGGTTTTTATCTCTTTTTCAGTAACAGCTGCGAAGCTTAACCTCATATGATCGTTTTTCAATTCTTCATTTTGATAGAACACGGAATCTGGTAATATCGACACGTTTCTATCCTTCAATACATTGTAGAAAACATTAGAATTGAGTCCTTTTGGTAATTTTATCCAGATATAAAATCCACCATTTGGTATATATGAAACTTCAATTTCTTTTATTTCTTGCAAAAGAGATAGAGTGAGCTCATATTTCTCTCTAAATATTGTTCGCATTTTTTCAATATGAGGCTCCATATAACCTCTTTTCAAAAAAAGATGGAGAGCCATCTGCATTAATCCAGAAGAGGATATATCGGAAGAAAATTTTGCAGCTATAATATAGGAGATAAGATTAGTCGGGACAACCATGTAGCCCAATCTCAAACCTGGCATTATTAATTTTGAGAAAGAATTTATATAGATTACCTTGTTTTTTGTATCCATAGCTTTCAGTGGGATACTAACATTATTGTAATAATAAAGGTGAGAAAGGCAATCATCCTCTATGATAGTGAAGTTATATTTTTCCGAAAATTCTAATATTTTTCGTTTTTTTTCCGTTGACCATGAAATACCAGTAGGACTTTCAAAGTTTATCATAGTATAAATAAAATCTACTTTGTTTTTTTGAAGTACTTTTTCCATTTCATCTATATTTATTCCATCTTTTTCTATAGGTACACTTATCATTTTTGTTATCTCAGAAAAAGTATTAATAGCACCATAGTATGTAGGATTTGTCACTACTATTGTAGTGGTTTTTCTTTTAAATATAATTTTTTTTATCAGGTCAAGAGCTTGCTGCGAACCTGAAACTATTTGAATATTGTTTGATGAAGTATCAATATTATTATTTTTTAATTTTTCAGTAATGATTTCTCTGAGTTCCAACAGACCTTGAGTACTAAAATAATTGAATACTTTTTCTCCATAATTATTAAATATTTCATTTATGATTTCTTGAAAAATATGAACAGGATAGAGTTCGGCAGATGGTGTAGCACTTGCAAAATTTATATTTTTATTCATTATAGCAAAATTATTTATTACCGGCTTTTGAGTGTTTGACATCAATTTATTTTTTTCTTTTACAAAACATCCTTTCCCGGATATTTTGTATATATAGTTATGTTTTTCAAGAAGATCATAAGCTTTTAGTACAGTGATGGTATTTATATTAAATTTGATAGCTATCTGTCTTATGGAAGGTAATTTTTCGTTAGGCATGATTTCTTCATTCTCTATTATATTTTTTATAGCATCATAAAGCTGTAAATAAATTTTATGGGATGAATTTTTATAGATTATAAAATTTAATTTCATAGAAACCTCTCACTTTTTATATATAACAGTTTTATATAAATAAATATTATTTAATATCAATAAACATTAAAAATAGAGTATAATAGATATTGAATCGGGTTTAAACGTTTTAAATAAGTTCTTAAAATTCATAAAATAGACATTTATATTTAAAAATATAAACCGTTATATATCGGTTTCAACAGTTATATCTATTGACTAAAAGAGTATAACGATTTATACTTATATTATAATATATAATTCAAAAAATTGCTACGTGTTTAAATGAAGCATATGAAATTTATGAAAGGAGAAAAAATGAAATATTCTTTTGATGAAAAAATTGACAGAACAGGAAACCATGCAGCTAAATGGGAAGAAATTGGAAAAAAATTCATATCAAGTGATCTGTGGCCAATGTGGATAGCTGATATGGATTTGAAAACAGCTCCTGAAATAATAGAAGCTATGAGAGAAAAAGTAGAACAAGGGATATTCGGTTATGTATATAGACCGGATTCTTATTATAAGTGTGCTACTGATTATCTAGAGAGGAGATTTGGATATCAGATAGAACCATCTACTCTTATAAATAGTCCGGGAGTGGTACCTACAATTTCTATATTAGTGAGACTTCTGACAAAACCAAGGGACAAAATACTTATACAAACTCCTGTATATTATCCTTTTGCAGCTTCTATAAGAGATAATGGAAGAGATGTAGTTGAAAATAAGCTCATAAAAGATGAAAAGGGTTATTATACAATAGATTTTGAAGATTTTGAGAAAAAAGTTTCCGAAGAAGAAATTAATTTGTTTATTTTATGCAGCCCTCATAATCCTGTGGGAAGAGTATGGAAAAAAGAAGAACTACAAAAACTATCTGAGTTATGTTTGAAATATAAAGTAAGAGTAATATCTGATGAAATATGGCGAGATATCATAATGCCCGGATATACTCATACACCGATAGCTTCTTTAAGCAAGGAAATGGAAAATAATACTATTACCTGTTTTTCACCAACTAAAACTTTCAATATAGCAGGACTTCAAGCCTCATTTGTCACATTTCCCAGAAAAGAAGAATGGGCACGATTTGATGAAGAATTAGGAATACTCGATGTAAAAAGAAACAATCCATTCAGCCTCGTAGCATTTGAAGCAGGGTATTCAAAATGTGATGAATGGATAGATCAACTGATAGAACATTTAAATGGAAATATGGACTATGTGGTTAATTTTGTATCTGAAAAAATCCCTGAAGTAAAAGTCAGAAAACCGGAGGGAACATACCTTATGTGGTTAGATTTCTCAGCATTAGGATATAAAAAAGAGGAATTATCAAAATTTATGCAAGAAAAAGGAAAAATCGCATTAGATGATGGATTCTGGTTTGGAGAAAATGGAACAGGATTTGAAAGAATGAATATAGCCTGTCCGAGGTATATGGTAGAGGAAGGAATGAACAGAATAGAAAAGGCTATAACAGAATGGAGAAAAGATAACTAAATAAGAATTTTAAAAATTAAAAGCCAGAGGAGGTATATATAATGAACGAGCAGCGTAACGAGCAAAATAATGAACAAAATAATGAAAAGAAATATGGAGCAATTGCATTTTTACCTTTATTAGTATTTTTGGGATTATACATAGGGAGCGGGATTCTATTTACATTTTTGGGAGCAGACGGAGCTTTCAAGAAATTCCCAAGACATGTGGCACTTCTTACTGGGATAGCAGTAGCAACACTTATGAACAGAAGTATGAAGCTTGATAAAAAAATAGATATATTTTCCGAAAATGCCGGAAATGCCGGTGTTATTCTTATAGGGTTGATTTATTTGTTGGCAGGAGGATTTCAAGGAGCTGCCAAAGCTATGGGTGGAGTTGAATCAGTAGTCAATCTTGGACTTACATTTATACCAGGTGCAGCTCTGATTCCAGGAGTATTTATAATGTCTTGTTTTATCTCTACAGCTATAGGGACATCAATGGGAACCATAGCAGCTATGGCGCCGATAGCAATAGGTGTGGCTCAAGCAGCCCATCTTAATATTCCTTTGACATGTGCGGCAGTCATCGGTGGAGCATATTTTGGGGATAATCTTTCTATGATATCAGATACTACTATTTCAGCAGCAAAAGGTGTAGGCTCTGAAATGAAAGATAAGTTTAAAATGAATTTCTTCATAGCACTTCCTGCAGCAATCGTAGCCATAATAGGATACTGGGCATTTGGTGGAGCAGGAGTCATAACAGGAGACCATACATTCTCTCTGATTCGTATAATACCATACATTGTGGTACTAGTAGCAGCCTTGATGGGATTCAATGTCGCAGGAGTATTATTTATTGGTATAGGGATGACAGGAGTCATTGGACTTGCAGAAGGAAAAATAAGTTTTTTGGAATGGGTAGGAGCAATAGGCGAAGGAATGGCCGATATGTTTAGTATCACCATCGTAGCTATACTTATTTCCGGGTTGATAGGGCTCATCAAATATTATGGTGGAGTGGATTGGCTTGTAAATACTATTGTATCCAAAATCAATGAACGTAAAGGTGCTGAATATGGAATAGGGTTACTTTCTGGGCTTTTATCAGCAGCACTTGTTAATAATACAATAGCTATTATTATATCAGCTCCTATTGCTAAAGAAATAGGCAAAAATTATGGAATAGCACCAAAACGTCTTGCCAGTATCTTAGATATATTTGCTTGTGCATTTATCGCTTTGACACCTTATGATGGAGGTATGTTAATAATTACCGGCCTTACTGACGTATCGCCTATGGCAGTATTAAAATATTCATTTTATATATTTGCTCTGATAATAGCCTCTTGTATAACTATTCAATTTGGACTTTTACGCACAAAAGAAGAAAAAGAATTTATAGAAGCAAACAAAATCAAGAAATAAAATAAAGACCAAAAGAAAACAGGAATTTTTCCTGTTTTCTTTTATAAATATCTATTTTTATTTAATATTTTGCTACTTTAAAATCCAAAATATTCCTTAGCATTATTATAACAAATATCTCTGACTATTTTCCCCAAAAATTCTATATCCGCAGGATATTCACCATTTTCTACAAGATTACCCAATTTATTACATAATATCCTTCTGAAATACTCATGTCTTGTGTAAGATAAAAAACTTCTGGAATCAGTAAGCATTCCTATAAATTGGCTCAATAATCCAACTTGGGATAAAGTATCTATCTGCTTTTCCATACCATCTTTCTGATCTAAAAACCACCATGCCGCCCCAAATTGTATTTTTCCTTTTATACCTGTTCCGGCACCTTGGAAACATCCTCCCAATACAGCTATTACTTCATTGTCACGTGGATTTAGATTATATAGAACAGTTTTTGGTAATTCGTCAGTAGAATCCAACTTATCCAATAGTTTTGATAATTTTTCAGCTACCAATGAATCGTTTATAGCATCAAATCCTGTATCTGCCCCTATTTCTTTGAGCATTCTTTTGGAATTATTTCTGAGTGCACCGATATGATATTGTTGTATCCATTTATACTTGGCATATTGTTTGCCCAAAAATACTAAGATATACCCTTTATATTTATCCAATTCCTCACTAGAAATTTTCTCATTTTTTAGCCCTTTTAAGAATATTTTGTTTACTTCTTCTTCACCGGCATCTTCATAATAGACTATATCCAATCCATGGTCAGAGACCTTACATCCTACAGAATCAAAAAACTCTATTCTTTCTGCTAAAGCTTTAGTTAAATCACCTATAGATTTTATTTCATAACCTACAACATCAGATAATTTTGATATCCAATCAAAAAACCAATCCAACTCTATATTTATTCCCTTATCCGGTCTAAATGCCGGTAATACTTTTACTTTTAATGTGGGATCAGATTTCATTTTTATATGCCATTCTAGCGAATCAGTAGGATCATCTGTTGTACAGACGGTCTTTACATTATGCAAATACATCATTTCCCTGGCTGTCAAAGTTTCCAATTTTTTGTTAGCTTTCTCCCAGATAATATCTGCATTTTGGGGAGAAATTATCTCCTCAATTCCAAAATACCTTTTCAATTCCAAATGGCACCATTGATACAGTGGATTTCCTATTGTATAGGGGATAGTTTCGACAAAAATATTAAATCTTTCTCTATCATCTGCTGCCCCACTGATATAGTCTTCTCCATATCCTCTTGCTCTCAGCACTCGCCATTTATAATGATCCCCATATCTGTCTCCGGCACCAAGCCATACTTCTGATATGTTTCTAAATTTTTTATTTTCATATATTTCTTTTGGTTGTAAGTGGCAATGATAATCAATAATCGGCATTTTTTTTGCATAATCATTATATAATTTTTTAGCAGTTTCTGTTGTCAATAAAAAATCGTTGTCCATGAATTCTTTCATAATTGCCTCCTTATGCTGTAGCATAATGTACTTTTATAATTTAGCAGATTGTCTAAATATATATTTCTTTTACAACAATATTTTGAGTTCTTTCTGGTCCGACAGATATTATACTGATAGGGCAATTAATATATTCTTCGATTCTCTTTATATATTTTTTACAATTTTCTGGTAAATCTTCATATTTTGTTATCTTACTTATATCTTCTTTCCAGCCAGGCAACTCTTCATAGACTGCTTTAGCATCATACAATATATCTGTGGATGCTGGGACAGATTTATATATTTTACCGCCAATATCATAACCCACACATATTTTCACAGTATCAAATCCGCTCAAGATATCGATTTTAGTGAGAACTATGTCTGTGAGCCCATTTATAACTGATGCGTATTTCCCAACTACAAGATCAAGCCACCCACATCTTCTAGCTCTACCTGTAGTTACACCATACTCATATCCGACAGTTCTGAGTCTCTCTCCGACTTCATCATTAAGTTCTGTGACAAATGGTCCCCCACCAACTCTTGTAGTGTAGGCTTTCATTACTCCTATACATTTTGTAATTTTGTTGGGAGCGATTCCTGCACCTGTAGTTACTCCTCCAGAAGTTGGTGATGATGATGTAACGAATGGATAAGTCCCGTAGTTGATATCAAGCATCATTGCTTGAGCTCCTTCAAACAAAACTACTTTACCTTGATCCATGGCTTCGTTCAGTTCTATGACCGAATCTATTATTCTGTCTTTTAATATGTTTGCATATAATGTATATTCTTCCAATATTTTTTCATATGATAATGGTTCACTATTATATATTTTTGTAAAAATAGCATTTTTTTCATCTAAAGCAATCTTTAATTTTTTAGCAAATATGTTCATATCTAAAAAATCCACTGCCCTTATTCCTATTCTTGTAATTTTGTCCGCATAGCAAGGGCCTATTCCTCTTTTGGTAGTACCTATTCTTCCTTCGCTATACTCTTCCCTGAGTTCATCCATTTTTATATGATAAGGCATTATTATTTGTGCTCTATCGCTTATAAATAAATTATCAGTTTTCATCCCTTTTTTCTCTAGTCGGTCAATTTCTTCGAGTAATACTTTTGGGTCTATGACTACTCCCGGGCCTATTATACATTTACCCTTTCCAAGTACCATACCGGATGGAAGTAAATGCAATGCAAATTTTTCTCCGTTTACAACTACAGTATGACCGGCATTATTACCACCTTGATATCTGACTACATAATCGGCTTTACTAGCCAATACATCTATTATTTTACCTTTTCCTTCGTCTCCCCATTGAGTTCCTACTACTACGTAACCTGCCATTTATGCCTCCTGAAAATCATTTTACTTTGTTTATTTCTATATAATTTATATTTTTATTATGCTTGCATAAAAATAGTTGTTCAAATTCGGTTTTTATATTTATATCTTTTAGAGGACTATTGTGCAAATCGGGTGTATGATATACGACTTGATAATTATCCAATTTTTCTACTAATTGCAAGATATCATTATAATATTTATCGTGATCGCTTTTAAAGAAAATTTTCCCACCCTTTTTTAATATTACATCTAATGATACAAAAAAACTTTCTTTTATTATCCTATTTCTTTCATTTTCTTCCCATGGATCAGGAAAATTAATGTAAATATCACTAATTTCATCCATACCTAAAAAATTTTCTATTTCTTCTCCACGCCTCCGTAAAAACCTTACATTTGTACTTTCATTTTTTTTAATTTTTTTTACGGATAGGATTAATCTTTTAAATCTTAATTCCAAACATATATAATTTTTATCTTTGTTCCTAAACGCTAATTCTTTGATGAAATTGCCGCTTCCCGAGCCTATTTCCAAGCAAATATCATTATTATTTTTAAATTGTTCACTCCATTTGCTGCGGTTTTCATCCATTATTTTTTTATCATATATTATACATTCAGGATATTCCAAGAGTTGTAACATATATTTATTATAATTTTTTTTTGGAGTTACAAAAAAATGTTTCCATAAATCATTGGCTAAATTATTTTCCATTTCTCTTCCTTAAATACTTATGATTTTTAAATTTATAAAATTTTATAT
>JAITPM010000040.1 GCA_031289425.1 Fusobacteriaceae bacterium | reverse complement strand
ATACAAAAGACCGGGTTTTGCTACATACACTGGCCCTTTGGGACCATCTAATGGTGTCCCTATATTATAATTTTTCTTAAGATATTTCATTAGAGACAAAAGACCAGATGTAGAATTCTGCCCTGATGAACCCCTTATCATCTCAAACCCAAGTTTTGTTAATGGTACCGAGATTAGTTCCCCATCCTTAGAGGGGCTGGCAAG
Organism: Fusobacteriaceae bacterium; assembly: GCA_031289425.1. Lineage (GTDB taxonomy): Bacteria > Fusobacteriota > Fusobacteriia > Fusobacteriales > Fusobacteriaceae > JAISST01. Next base: position 147,762 of record JAITPM010000040.1, on the reverse strand, counting down.
AACAGCACGTTTTTTCAAAAAACTCCCACCCGTAATACTTGGGATCAATAGTTTATTATGCCAAAAAGCAATTATATAGTGTTTGGCATCAAAATCAAATTTTTCTTTGTTTATGATTTTTATTTTTAATGTAAATGATAATATTTTCAAAATATAGTAGGAAATGACACCTATTATTCTATATTTTCTTGTTTCATTCATAATGTAATCTCCATAAAAAGTTGCTATGCTGTAATTATATCATAAAAGTTATCTTAAAAGCTATCTTAAAAGAATAAATTATTAAACAAAAAATTAAATTTCACCTTGAATAGGAATACTTAAACAAAAACTAAATACCGGTTTTAATATAATATACTTTATGGTATAATTAAATTATTAAAATATTTAACTTTGGGAGTGATTCATATGGCAATATTAGGAGCTTTTATAGTGCCCCACCCACCTATAATTTTACCACAAATCGGAAAAGGTAAAGAAAAAGATATACAAAATACTATTAATGGATTCAATCAAATATCTGATATAATCGCAAAATTGCAACCGGAAACTATTGTTTTGGTTTCCCCTCATTCTATAATGTATTCAAACTATATACATATATCTCCAGGGAAAGAAGCATCAGGTAACTTGGAGCAATTTGGGGTCTATGACTATAATATCAATGTCAAATATGACGATATTTTTGTCGAAGCTCTCGGTACATTAGCTAAAAATACCGGAATATCCGCCGGTACTCTAGGAGAAAAAAATCCGGCTTTGGATCACGGGACAATTGTTCCTCTTGATTTTATAAATAAAAAATATCAGAATTATAAATTGGTTAGAATCGGATTATCAGGACTTGGCTCTCTTGAACATTACAAGTTTGGAAAATTGATAACTGCCGCTTCTATTTTGTTAAATAGAAAAATCGTATTTATCGCAAGCGGTGACCTTTCACATAAACTGAAAATAGAAGGCCCCTATGGTTTTTCATATGAAGGTCCTGCATTTGATAAACAAGTCACTGATGCAATGATAAGTGGTGATTTTTTAAAATTTCTGACTTTTGATGAATCATTCTGCGAAAAAGCTGCCGAATGTGGATTGAGGACCTTTCAAATAATGGCAGGAGCCTTGGATGAGATTTCTGTAAAATCAAAACTTTTATCCTACGAGGGACCATTCGGTGTCGGATATGGAATAGCTTCATTTGAAATCTTTGGAAAAAGCACTAACCGTAAATTTGATAATATTTTGGAGAATATAGAAAAAAATAAATTGGAAAAAACTAAAGAAACGGAGGATGAATATGTGCGACTTGCCAGACTAAGTCTGGAAACTTATATTAAAACTAATAATTTTGCCCAAATCTCGGAAAATTTACCTAAAGAAATGCTAGAAAGTAAGGCGGGGGTTTTCGTTTCAATAAAAAAACATGGTCAGTTGAGAGGGTGTATCGGTACCATAAGTCCAGTAGAATCTTCTATTGCAAAAGAGATATTCAAAAATGCCATATCTGCTGGGTGTAGAGATCCAAGATTTGAACCAATAAAGATGGATGAATTGGAATCTCTTGTCTATAGTGTAGATGTGTTGGGAAAAACAGAGCCTATCGACAGCAAAGATAAATTAGATGTAAAAAAGTATGGAGTAATCGTAACAAATGGCGATAAACGAGGATTATTACTTCCTAATTTGGATGGCGTTGACAATATTGATGACCAAATATCCATTGCTAAGCAAAAAGCGGGAATAAATCCAAACGAACCGTTTTATTTGGAGCGTTTTGAGGTGATACGCCACAAATGAAAATAATGTGTGATCTATGTCCAAAACACTGTGTTTTAAATGATGGACAAGTTGGCTTTTGCCTGGGAAGAAAAAATGATGGAAATCAAATAATAGCCGAAAATTATGGTAGAGTTACATCAATTGCATTAGATCCAATAGAAAAAAAACCACTTTATATGTTTTTCCCACGAAATATGGTACTATCAATAGGAAGTTATGGATGTAACTTGAAATGCCCCTTTTGCCAAAACCATACTATATCACAAATTGGAAGTAAAAATATAGAAAGTATGTATGTAAGCCCAGAAGAATTAATAAAAAAAGCTATAGAATTAATCCCACGTGGCAACATAGGAATAGCCTATACTTATAACGAACCATTGATAGGGTATGAATATATCCTGGATTGCAGTAAATTAGCTAAGCAATATCATTTAAAAAATATTCTTGTTACAAATGGAACTATAACAAAAAAGTATCTTGAAAATTTATTACCCTATATAGATGCTATGAATATTGATTTGAAGGGATTTACAGAAGACTTTTATAAAACCCTCTGCGGAGATTTAAAAACCGTAATGAATACAATAGAATTATCTTATAAAAAAACTCATATAGAACTTACAAAGCTTATAATACCTACTATGAACGACGATATAGAAGATATGGAAAATATGTGCGAATGGATCAAGTCTTTGAGTGAAAATATTCCGCTACATATTAGCAGATTTTTTCCTCGTTATAAAATGCAAAATTATGAGCCCACTCCAATTAAATTAATCTATGAATTATCAAATATTGCCAAAAAATATTTAAAAAACGTTTTTGTAGGAAATTGTTAATTTATTTATTTTTAGTCAACTCATAAAAATCATCTATTATATTTTGCAATGTATATTTTGCCAAATATTCTTCCATTGCAATCTGTGCACTAGAAAAATATGGAGTGAGTATACTTACAATATTCCCTCCAACAGGACATTGTGGTTCAGAGTTTTTATGAGTTTTAAAAAGTTGCCCATCCTTGACAGGGTCAATAGAAAGATAGATATCTCTTAAAGATATTTCTTCAGGATTGCGTATAAGTTTTATACCGCCTGTCCCCAATGTAATCTCTATTATGCCTGCATTTCTGAGTAAACTCATAATTTTACGTATAATAGCCGGATTTATTTTGCAACTGGTGGAAATTAAATCACTTGTTACTTTTTTTGTTGTAATCACATGTACAAAGAGTAAAATGTGAATAGCTATAGAAAATTTACTACCGATTTGCATAAAAACCATCCTTTTAGCATATAATTTTTATCTATTTTTTATACAAATTTTTAATACTTATTATTAAACTAAGTATCATTATTGCTTATATTTATATTTTACAATATTTAGCTTAAATTTTCCATATAATATAAAAAAAAATCATAAAAGGCAGCCACTTAAGGCTGCCTATTTATTTTAAAACATTATCCCAATAAACCATTAATATCTTTTAATAGATCTTCGGGTTTTGTAGTAGACGGATATCGTTTGAACACATTTCCGTTTTTGTCAAGTAAAAACTTAGCAAAATTCCATTCTATTTTTGTATCATCCAAATCTTTAGCCTGACTTTTTAACCATTTATAAAGTGGTATTTCGTTTGCTCCATTAACATCTATCTTTGCAAATCTTGGAAATGATGTTCTGTAATTTAATGTACAAAATCTATTTATTTCCTCATCTGTTCCCGGTGCTTGTTCACCGAATTGATTACAAGGAAAATCTAAAATCTCAAACCCTTTATCTTTTAAAGCATCATAGATTTTTTGTAATCCCTCAAATTGTGGTGTCAATCCACATTTTATTGCAGTATTTACAACTAATACAACCTTGTTTTTGTATTTATTGAGTTGCACGTTATATCCGTTAGTATCTCTAACAGTAAAATCATACAAATTCATAAATGTACCTCCTTAAAGTATTAATAAAATTTTAATATATATCATAAATTTAATCAAAATAATACATATACTGAATAATTATTTTTATATTTTTACCTTGATGAGGTTATTACCTCTTCCAAAGTTTGTTCCCAATTCTCTTCCCTTAAAATATTTCCATTATTATTAAAAATTTTCCAGATACCTCTAGGAAAACTTTCTTTAAATTCCCCTAATATTGCTACAGATCCATTGGGATGATATTTTTTTATTTCTCCATCTATTTTGTTCAATTTAAAATTTAATGAAATTCTTTTATTGCCATTGGGATAGTATTCTTCCCACGCACCATTTTGAAGACCATCATCATAAATTCCTTTTGTTTTTAAAATCCCATTGGGATAGTATTGAGCCCATATACCGATTTTTTTACCGTCTTTATATTGACCTTCTTCTTGTAATTTACCATCTGGATAATAAAATTTGGTATTACCTTCTAATTTCCCTTGATAATAATATTGTTCAATACGAATACTCTCATTTTCATAGTATTCTTTCTGTAAATTTGTCTTATTTCCAGCGTCATATTCTCCAACATATTTGAGTTTATCATTTTCTGTATACGTTATCCATAACCCGACAGCCTTACCATTTCTCAATTTACCTTTACGTTTAATTTTGCCATTTCCATAATACTCTGTATAATCTCCATGTAATTTTCCGGTCTTATAATTACTTTCTACATGCACATATTTATTTCCATATTTATTAGATGAAACTCGTCTGACCTTACCTGTGTAGAGTTTACCAGTATTAAGATCATATACAACATTTCCATCATTTTCTATTTTTTCTACAAGAGGTCCATTATCATTTTGACATGCTGTCATTAAAAATATAAATGACATAACGAATAAAATTTTTTTCATTATTGTTCACCCTTTAAAAACAATATAATATGATTTATTCTTTATAATTTTCTGGGAACATATTTCTTTCCACTCCCTCGATTATTATATGAAGAATCATCATATGAATTTCCTGTATTCTATCTGATGTGACTCCCGGAATTATAAATTGATAATCACATATATCTCTCAATTTCCCACCATCTTTTCCAAGAAGGGCACAAGTCTTAATTCCGATTTGCTGCGCCGATTTTACGGCTTCTATTATATTTGCAGAATTTCCACTAGTAGAAATTACAATAAGAAAATCTCCATTTTTTCCATAGGCTTCGACGCCTCTTGAAAATATGTATTCAAAACCATAGTCATTTCCAACACATGTGATATGAGAAGACTCCGAAATCGATATAACCGGCAAAGCCCTCCGCTCTTTTCTAAATTTCCCAGTAAATTCCTCCGCAAAATGCAAGGCATCACAATTGCTACCTCCATTTCCGCATATTAATATTTTATTCCCATTTTTGAAAACCTTGGTAATCTCATCTGCAATTTTTTCTGTCATTTTTAATTTTGTCTCAACTTCTATAAAATCACGTAATAATTGTAATTCATATTTATATGAATCTATCAAAGACATAACGTCCCCCCTAGCAACTTATCTTGTATCCTTCAATAAAATCTATAAATTTAATTATTTGAAGTAAGTTTTTTTTATCTTTTGTTATTACAACTTGATAAGCATCTTTTACTTCATTTATTTTATAAACAATATTCAATTCTTTATTTTCTATTTCTTTATACACAGAATAATACGGAAGTATTACATTCCCTATTCCTTCTCTTACCATCCCTTTTATTACCTCCAAATTACCAGAAACTTGTATTTTATTCTCGAATACCATATTATATTTATCTTCAATAGCCGCTATCGCATCATTATTGTTAGGAATGCTCTTTCTGGTTATCAAAGGATCTTTTCCTACAAGTTCTATCTTATCATATGCTTTATTACTAATCAAAACATAAGGCATTTTTTCTATTGTCATAACCTCAAGATTTGTATCAGTAATGCGTTCTTCATCAATTATCAGAATGTCCAAATCTCCATCTCTCAAGCATTTTAAAAGCCATTTTTTCTCTCCGATTACGATATCATATTCTATTTCTCCATGTTTCTTGGAAAACTCTTTCATTAATTTTGGAAGTAATGGTTCACCTATTACTGAGGTCGCTCCAATTGATAATTTGGCACGATCCAATCCTATAATACGAATAATTTCTTTTTCGGCTCTATTGACCCTATCAAAAATATCTTCAGCCATTTTGAATAAAATTTCTCCAATATATGTAAGTTTTATTTTTTTAGCACTTCTATCAAAAAGTTTTGTATTTAACAAATCTTCAAATTTTTTTACTTGTATGGATACCGCAGATTGATTTATGTAAAGCTTATTAGCTGCTCTTGTGAAGCTTTTCTCCTTAGCAACCTCATAAAATATCTTCAAATAATGTAGATCCAAATTTTTCACCTTCTTTTGTTTATATCATATATATTATAAATAATTTATATAATATATTTTATCATAAAACTATTTCAAATCATAATATTTTTTTAGAAAATTAAGTAATTTTTGTTTAATTTCTATCTAAATTAAACGATAAGTTTTTCAATATCTCTTTTATATTTTTTAAAAGTGATGTATAATATGAATAATATATAGTACTATGAAGATTAAATAATATAAATGATTTTTATATTTAGTTGAATAAAATGGAGGTATAATGTTTTTAGATAGAAATAAAAAAGCTTTTTTCGATTTTTTTATAGAAGATAAATTTGAGGCAGGAATAGAATTGGTTGGTAGTGAAGTAAAATCAGCCAAAGCTGCTAAAGTCAGTATAAAGGAATCATATATACGAGTTATGAAAGGAGAAATTTTTATTATGGGGATGTCAATTGTTCCCTGGAAATATGGAAGTAATTTTAACACCGAAGAAAGAAGAACAAGAAAATTATTACTTCATAAAAAAGAAATAAAAAAGATATTTGAAAAAGTTTCACAAAAAGGGTTTACGATTGTTCCTCTTGACGTACATTTATCAAAAGGACGCATAAAACTTGAAATCGCCGTAGCCAAGGGGAAAAAGACTTATGATAAAAGAGAATCTCTCGCCAAAAAAGATGCTGCTCGGGATATGGAAAGAAATTTAAAAAATAGATAGGTTTACAATATGCATTTTTTATGATACAATAAGTTGTCAACTAATTGGGGATGTCAAGGTTTCGACGGGGTTAGTAGGCTGTAGATAGCAGGTCAGTGTGGTTACTGCGAAAGGCCAAAAAATCGTTTAAATGAAAACGAAAATTACGCTTTAGCTGCCTAGTGTCAGCTCACCTCTGAATATCCTTTCTGTATGAATATTCTTTTGAGGTGTCACTTATATACAGATTACTCTATCTGATTTTTCTAAGGAATAGAGGACATTTTAGAAAATTGTATTGTTTAATCCTGTTTGCGGATTCAAACAATATGAAATAAAATAGCAAACTAAACTTGTAGAAGTTTACGGTGCTATCAATTTCGGACACGGGTTCGACTCCCGTCATCTCCACCATAAGATTTTTTGCAAGGAGGGTACCCACCTTGCTTGATGGGTTGTTCAAAATGAGCAATCCTTTTTATTATATAATAATGGCTTACATCATTTTAACTTTAATAAATATTTATTAAAGTTTATTTTATTCTTGATATATTGATTTATAATGTCGTATAATATCTTATGAATTATTTTATGTATTTATCGGATGAATACATTTTTAGTAGGAGGATATAAAATGAGTATTTTTGAAATAATTATGTTATTATGTTTTGGATTTGCCTGGCCTTTATCAATATATAGGTCTTATCAGTCACGAACCACTAAGGGTAAAAGTTTGTTTTTTCTAATAATTATCGTAATTGGATATATCTCTGGTATTTGTAATAAAATTATTAATAATCTTGACTTCGTTGTTTATCTTTATGTGTTAAATGCTCTGATGGTATCTATAGATATCGGCCTATGGCTCAGAAATTACAAAATAGAAAAAAATAATAAATAGTTTATTTGCAATTATATAGAATCATGTAGTGATGTAGTTTTGGAGGATGATTTAGCAATGAAATACAAAAGTAAGAACATTGCAAAAATAGCAATTATAATGGCTCTATCTTCTCGTGAAGAGGAAGAAACATTAAAAGAGGAGTATAAAAAACAGAATATAAAAACAGCTGCTATAGATATAGGTGGATCCGTAATAGATTCTGTATCCAAAATAATGGAACGTTCTGTTATTACAGCAAAAAGAAATGGAATCATAGATGATTCCCATGTAAATGAAGGGGCTTTGGTTGGTGCTACAAGAGAGGCAATAGAACAAATTAAAAATAAAGCATTGGGATTTAATGTCGGTGGTAAAATAGGAATTGCAAGCGGAGAAGAACATCTCTCAGTATGTATTTTTTTAACAATCGGAATGTTTAGACTAGATGAAGTAGTGATTGGATTGGGTCATAGAGCTATTCCAATGAAGGAGGAATTAAAATGATAAGTTTTGCATGTGACTACAGCGAGGGAGCAATACCTGAAATAATGGAGTATTTTAACACTACTAATCTTGTGAATACTCCGGGTTATGGTGAGGATGAATACTGCTCAAAGGCTGCATTTTTTATAAAAAATAAACTAAAAACCGATAATGTTGACGTGCATTTTCTCGTGGGTGGAACACAAGCCAATCTCATATCCATTTCTCATGTTTTACGTCCACATCAAGGAGTGATTGCGCTCAGCAGTGGACATATAAGTATCCATGAAAGTGGAGCCATAGAAGCTACCGGACATAAAGTATTGGAGACTGGATTCTCAAAAGATGGAAAATTGACAATAGAAATGATTGAAAAAGCTAAAGAGAATCTTTTACCACCACATACAGTCGAACCAAAAATGGTATATATTTCCAATCCAACAGAAATGGGGACATTATATACAAAAAAAGAATTGATAGATATCTCAAATCTTTGCAAACAAAATGATTATTACTTATATATAGATGGAGCACGGCTTGCAATGGCGTTGACCTCTGAAAAAAATGATATTCTATTGGAAGATTATCCCAAATATGCAGATATATTTTATATCGGCGGAACAAAATGTGGAGCATTGTTTGGGGAAGCACTTGTAATAGTAAATGCAAATTTAAAAAAGGATATAAAATATGCATTCAAACAAAAAGGAGCTTTATTAGCTAAAGGAAGACTTTTGGGATTACAATTTGAAAGATTATTCCAAACAGACCTCTATGAAAAATATGGTGTTCATGCAAACGAAATGGCAAAGGAATTAAAAGAAGGATTTATAAAAAACGGTATATCTCTTGGGTATGATTCATATACAAATCAACAATTTCCTATATTATCTGATGAATTAGTCAAAAGATTGGAAAAGAAATATATATTTGAATTTTGGGGGAAAGTAGATGAGCAACATTCCATTATAAGATTTGTAACATCTTGGGCTACTAAAAAAGAAAATATTGATGAATTTTTAAACGATTTAAAAAATTTAATTGAAAACAAATAGATTTATGCCTTATACATGGTCAATTATGATTCTAATGCGATTTGTAACTTTAAATTATTTTTAAGAATTAAAAAAATATAATTATATGCGTAAATTTCTTGCAAAATATTAAAAAAAGTATTAAAATTAGTTATTATGTTTAAACTTACTTTTAGGAGGAATGTCTATGAAAAAAATTTGGAAACTAATTAGTATTTTAATGTTACTTGTAATTATTGTCACTTCTACAGCGATAGCTGCTACTGAACTAGTAGTGGTTCAACAAACCGATGCAAAATCATTAGACCCTACATTTTCAAATGACGTATATTCACATAATTTGAACTTGAACATTTATGACAGATTGATAGATTGGTCAGATAATGTGCAATTGGAAAAAAGTCTAGCTGAAAGTTATGAACAATTAGATCCTCTAACTTTGCAAATAAAAATTAAAAAAGGTGTAAAATTCCATAATGGCGATGAATTGACCGCTGAAGATGTAAAATTTACACTAGAAAGAAGTTCAAAACAACCACAAGTAATGACTTATTTTAGTATTATTGAAAGAGTCGATATAGTAGACCCTTATACAGTAAATATAATTACAACAAAACCTTATGGACCTTTACTAAATGCTTTTGCTCATGCTGGCGGATCAATACTTAATAAAAAATATATTGAATCTGCTGGAGATAAAGCATTTCTAGAACCTGTAGGGACTGGACCATTCAAGTTTGAATCTTGGAAATCTGGCGATAGAATTGTCCTATCTGCAAATAAAGATTATTTTGGTGGGGCTCCTTTTGTTGATAAAGTCACATATAGAGTTATACCTGAAAGTACAAGTAGAGCCATTGCTCTAGAAACTAAAGAAGTAGACATAGTATTTATAATAGATCCTGTAGATGCACCAATTGTAAAATCAAGAAATTATTTGAAAGTATATGAAGTTCCTGCTATATCTATGACTTATCTAGGATTTAACTGTGAAAAAGGAGCAGGAGCAGATCTAAGAGTAAGAAAAGCGATAATAAATGCTATAAATTTATCTGATATAGTCGACACAGCATTTTTAAAAGCTGCAGTACCTGCTACTTCAGTTGCTCCTCAAGCTGTAATTGGATTTAATAAGAATCTTAAGGCTCCAATACAAGATGTAGAAAAAGCAAAGGCATTACTTGCAGAAGCTGGATACAAAGATGGATTAAAACTTAAACTATGGATAAATGAAAATAAATCAAGAGAAGATAGTGCAGTAATTATGCAAGCACAATTGAAAGATATAGGAATAGAAGCCGTGATAGAAAAATTAGAATGGGGTGCTTACTTAGATAAATTAGCTAGAGGAGAACATGACTTATTTATACTTGGATGGTCAAGTACACCAGATGCTGATGAAGCTCTATATGCATTATTCCATTCTGCAAATAAAGGAAATGCTGGAAATAGATCTTTCTATGGAAATCCTGAAGTAGATTCATTATTGGATAAAGCTAGAGAAAATACAGATCCTGCAGTTAGAAATCCTTTATATGAAAAAGCTCAAGAAATCATAGTAGATGAAGCTGCAGTTTTACCGCTAGTTAATCCTATAAATATTTCTGGTACACAAGATTATATAGAAGGATTTGTAGCTAGTCCTAGAAGTATGTATTTATTAAAAAATGTTAAAAAGAATAAAAAATAAAAATTAAAAAAAGAAGGTGTTCTAGAATATTTCTAGAACCCTCTTTATTTAAGGAATATATTTTATGCATATGGATGTAATCATGTACAAAGATATAATCATACACAAGGGGCGCAATCATGCGCCCCTACTTGATATATTGATGTAAAATTATATTTTATTTTTACAATCTCCTGTTTTTTCATATTCCAAGAAATTTTCAAATGAAATATCTATCATGTTTTTTACTGCCTCGTCTGTATAAGAACCTATATGAGGAGAAATTAAAACTTTTGGATACAGGCTTATTAATTTATTCCAAACATCTTTCGGAAGAGGTTCATCATTATAATCTTTGAAGAAAATTTCTGATTCATCTTCCAAAACATCTAGAGCTACTCCGCCCAAATGTCCACTTTCGATACCCTCAATGATTGCATCTAAATCTTGCAACTCACCTCTACCTGCATTTACCAAAATAGCTCCTTTTTTCATTTTACTTATAAATTCTTTCGTTATAACTTTACCATTTTCTTTTATATATGGGCAATGGACAGATATAATATCACTTACACTCAATAATTCGTCTAATTCTACTTGTTTTAAAACATCAAACATTCCTTCTTTTTTAAATACATCCTGTCCTACTATAGTAGCTCCAAATCCTTTGAATAATTGGGCAGTAACAAAACCAATTCTTCCCAGACCGATTATACCGACAGTACAATTTCTTATTTCTTTTGAAAACATAAAAGAATCTACTAAAAAATTACCATGCGAGGCACGATCTACTGTGTAGGCCATATGTCTAGCCAACATCAATGCATGAGCTACAGCTAGTTCAGCTATTGCATTTGGTGAATAAAATGGAACAAAGGCCATTTTTATTCCTAATTGCTTACCATAAGGAATATCAATATGATCTTTACCAACTGTTCTAGTAAAAACATATTTTACTTCCAGTTCTTTGAATATATTAAGATTTTGTTCGTTTGCGAAACAATTTCCACGAATTAGTACTCCATCAAACCCTTTTGCCATCATTGCTGTTTCTTCCGTGTTCAGATATTCTTTAACACATTCGATATCCAGTTTGTATTTTTTAGCAGACGCAGTAAAAAACGGCAATTCTACATCCCTAACACCATAACATAATACTTTTATGATGCCCACCTCCTATTAGCTATATTTTTTATATTAGTAAAAGGACAAACCCTAAAATGCGGGCTTGCCTTTTCCTAATTTTAATAAATTAATAATTACCTTGTTTTAGCATTGCATCTGCAACCTTGATAAATCCGGCTATATTTGCACCTTGAGATAAAGTAGTGTTATATTTTACACTCATTTGTTTTGATTGAGCAAATATTTCTTTCATAATACCAAGAAGTTTTGCATCCACTTCTTCTTCTGACCAATGATATCTCATGCTATCTTGAGACATTTCAAGAGCAGACACTGCAACACCACCGGCATTAGCGGCTTTAGATGGTCCAAGTGTAATTCCATTTTTTTCAATATATTCTGTCGCATCAAGAGAACATGGCATATTAGAACCTTCACAAATAATTATAGTTCCATTTTCAACCAATTTTTTAGCATCCTCTATTTCCAATTCATTTTGAGTAGCACAAGGAACAACTATATCGACTTTCTTTTCCCATGGTCTTTTCCCTTTTACGAATTCTAGATTAAATTTCTTTGCAAATGTTTCTATTGGTAAATTATTAGCTCTTATTTCTAGCATATATTCCACTTTTTCATCATTAAGTCCATTAGGGTCATAGATATAACCAGATGGATCTGATAAAGTAACTACTTTAGCGCCTAATTCTACCATTTTCTTTGCAGCACCCCAAGCAACATTTCCACATCCAGATATAGCAATAGTCTTTCCTTCGATTTTGTCATTTCTATCTGCTAACATTTCTTGTAAAAAGTATGTGATACCATATCCTGTAGCTTCAGGTCTTATTTTACTACCACCGAATGATAACGCTTTACCGGTAATAACACCGTTTTCATAGCACCCTTTGATTCTTCTATATTGTCCAAATAAATATCCGATTTCTTTTCCACTTACACCAAGATCTCCAGCCGGAACGTCTCTATCCGGGCCAATATGACGGTATAACTCAGTCATAAAGCTAACGCAAAATCTTCTTATTTCGTTATCTGATTTTCCAATAGGATCAAAGTCACTTCCTCCCTTACCTCCACCAATTGGAAGTCCAGTAAGAGAATTTTTGAAAGTTTGTTCAAAAGCTAAGAATTTCATAGTTCCAAGTCTTACTGAAGGATGAAATCTTAATCCACCTTTATACGGTCCGATAGCACCATTAAATTGCACTCTGTAACCGGTATTCACATGAACTACTCCATTGTCGTCTTCCCAAGGTACTCTGAATATCACAGATCTCTCAGGTTCTACCAATCTTTCAAGTAGAGCATTCTTTCTATACAATTCTTCGTTTTCTTCTATAACTACACTTATAGATTCCAATACTTCCTTTGCAGTTTGATGAAACTCTTTTTCCTCTGGGAATTTTTTAACTAAATTTTCATAAATTTCATTTGCATAACTCATTTATTTCCTCCTTTAAAAATATTCAATTATATTTTAATACTTGTTATAATTTATTTTGTGCAACGTTATCAATAGAAAAACCTAAAAATTTTATAGCCACATTTTTAAATTTTTTAGTATCGCCACTCACATAAAATTCCAGTTTACCTTTTTTTTGGCTATCAGACTTAATATTATTTTTTTCCAATACATTTTTTAATTCCAAAGTAGTTTCTCTAGCCGGGTCAACAATTTTTCCGGCGAAAACACTCTCTATGTCCTTTGTTATTATAGGATAGTGAGTACAACCAAGAACCAATGTATCAATATCTTTTGGTAACTTGGAAATGTGTCCTTTTAACAAATCCATTCTATTCTCATACCCCTCCCATCCACTCTCTATCATTGGACAAAATTCACTGCAGCCCTCTTGATAAACTTCTATATCTTTGGAAATATCCCCAATTTTTTTGGCATAAACATTGGAATTTACAGTAAATGGCGTAGCTAAGACTCCTACTTTATTATTTTTGGTAGTTATCACTGCACTTTTAGCTCCAGGAAAAATAACTCCGATTACAGGTATATTATATTTTTCTTTAATAATATCATACGCAGCAGCAGTAGCAGTATTACAGGCAATAACAATTGCTTTACATTTTTTATTTATCAGAAAATCTACAATTTTGATACATAGTTCTTGTATATTTTGTTTAGTCCTTTCTCCATACGGAGCATTATAATTGTCTCCATAATATATAATATTTTCATTAGGTAATAAATCTACAACTTCTTTTAATACCGAAAGTCCGCCAACACCTGAGTCGAATAACCCTATTGCATATTCATTAATCATTTGACTATCCCTCCATATAATTATGTGGCCTAAAAAAGAAGCTATTCTTCATTTTTAGAATAATATAACTCAAAACATACAAGGCCATCTAATATAATTATACAATATTTTTTCAAATAATCAAATTCATTAAAATAATCATTTTTACTTATACTATTAATAGCACTAATGAGTGTAACAATTTTTAAAATTATATTGTTATATTTTACTCCATAATTTGCAAATATTAAGCAAATATTATTTAAACATATTTATAAAAAATGTAAGTACAGCAGCATTTGCAAAATCTACGAATAATGCACCGACCAATGGAACTATGAAGAAGGCCTTTGTAGAAAATCCATTTACCGACGTAAAAGATTCCATGTTGGCAATTGCTGTAGGCGTCGCTCCCATAGCAAATCCACAATGTCCGGATACTATTACAGTTGAGTCGTATTTACTCACTATTAGCCGCATTACATTATAAGTTACAAAATAAGTATATAATATTACAAATATCGTTTGGATTAAAAGTATTGCAATCATTGGTATTGCTAAATCTACCAATTGCCATAACTGCATTGTCATCAGAGCCATTGATAGGAATAACGATAAAGCTATTTCTCCTAACGCATCAATTTCTTTCATAGGCATGTGTCGGTTGAAAAAATCCATAAGATTTCTTATTAACGCTGCGACAAGCATTGGCCCTATATAAGCCGGCAATGACAGACCACCTTTTATTAGCCATCCAGTATGCGTTTTCACAAATGGAGGGATAAAAGACCCCACTCCCATAGCAACCGATATAATGATAACTGCGTTTAATATCTTTTCTCCTGTAATTTCACTATTTTCTTTCTTAACGTCAGCATCTTCTTTTTTATTATCAACACCTTTTATATTATGATTTTTCATCAATTTTCCTGCTACAGGACCACCTATTAGGCACCCCATTACAAGACCAAATGTAGCTGCTGCAAATCCAACAGTTTTAGCACCTGCTACTCCGAGTGCTTCTATCGTAGTTCCAAATGCTCCGGCAGTTCCGTGTCCACCGGTAAGAGGAATAGACCCTACTACCAGTCCAAATAAAGGATTCATTCCAAATAGCTTTGATAGTGATACTCCTATTACATTTTGCAATGTCAATAATAAAGTAGCGACTGCAAGGAATACTGCAACTCCCACACCACCTTGAGCTAAGAGCTTGAAGCTGGCAAGGAATCCGACAGTTGTAAAAAATGCTATCATAAGAAAATTTTGTAAAGTAAGATCAAATTCTATTATAAAAGAATTAGTTTGATGCCCAATAAACATCACTATACAAAAAATCAGTGCACTTATAACGGGGGAGGGAATAAAAAATCTTTGTAGAAGATTGCTTTTAGCTTTGATCTTCCTTCCTAAAAAAAGCAATATCGCTGCTATTGCTAGCGTTTCAGCCATATTAAATTTGTATTGAAACATTTTTCACCATCCTTAAATTTTTCATTGTATTTTTTCAGATACAAAATAATTATTTATGAACTAATTGTATTAATATTTTATTATTTTATTATATTTTCCCATAAAAGTAAAATTCAAAAAGATTATATTTTTTTGCTTTAACATATATTTAATATATAATTGCATTGTTCATATATATATTATTTCAAAAAAAAAATCAAAAATAATACAATATTTTTTCATTTAATTAAAAAAAGACTTGCTTTTTTTATCTTTTTATTGTAAACTTCTATCATTATAAATTTTATTTAAAGATTTGAAGATAATTTCATTTACAAAAAGGGAGAATTCATGTTTTTCACTAACCTAATAATTAGTATAATTATATCAATATTGCTCATATCAATAGCAATAAAATTTATTATGCAATTCATTAAGTTAGGTCTAAAAATTATTTTAGTACATCTGTGTTAAAAAAATATACTTTAACAAAAACTAAAATAATTAAATGTTTAAGATTCATTTAAAAAAACTTTAGACAACCTAACTTGTGTAGGTTGTTTTTTTTTAAGGGGGTTGATCAATAAATCTAAAAAAGTGCAAAGAAATAAAAAAATACAAACTTTTACTGGAGGATGAATAACAATGCAGACATTAGAACTAGCAAAAAAATACCAAAACTTTGTAGTAAGCATCAGGAGAGACTTTCATATGAATCCCGAACCTAGTATGGAAGAATTTAATACTTCTCGAAAAATAAGAGAAGAATTAGATAAGTTGGGAATAGAGAATAAAAGTTGTGCCGGAACTGGGGTCATAGCAACAATAAAAGGGAATAAAGAAGGAAAAACAATTGCCCTTCGAGCTGACATAGATGCGCTCGCAGTTGTAGAAGAAACTGGAAAAGAATATGCTTCAAAAATAGATGGCCTTATGCATGCCTGTGGACATGATACACATGGAGCAATGCTATTGGGTGCTGCAAAGGTATTAAATGATCTGAGAGATGAAATAAATGGAACAGTAAAATTATTCTTTCAACCCGGAGAAGAAGTAGGGAGAGGTGCCGCAGCAATGGTCGCTGATGGAGCACTAGACGGGGTAGATAGTGTAATGGGATTACATATAGCTTCTGAGCTTCCGACTGGAACTATAAATGCTGATCCTGGCCCTAGAATGGCATCTACTGACTCTTTTAAAATAACAATTACCGGAAAAGGCGGACATGGAGCAAGACCTGACAATAGTGTAGACGCAGTAGTAATAGGGGCATTTACTGTAGTAAATCTCCAAGCTATAGTTAGTCGAGAACTTTCTCCTATGGATCCAGCAGTAGTTACTATCGGATCTATAAAATCAGGTACAAGATTTAATGTAATAGCTCCTACAGCAGTATTAGAAGGAACAGTAAGGTATTTCAAACCAGAATTCAAAGAAATAATACCGGCTGCTATAGAAAGAATCGCTAAAGGTACAGCCGAAACTCATCGTGCTACGGCTAAAATGGAATATTTTAATCTGGTTAAGCCTACTTTCAATGATAATTATTGTGCAAAACTTGCTCAAGAATCTGCTGCTAAAATAGTCGGAGAAGAAAACGTTGTACACACTCCTGCAAGTACCGGAGGAGAAGATTTTTCAGAATTTTCATCCATTGTTCCCGGTGTAATGACTAGACTTGGTTCTGGTAATGTAGAAAAAGATACAACTTATCCTCATCATCATGGAAAATTTGATGTGGATGAAGATACATTTGTTTATGGTGTCGCATTTTATGCACAATATGCTATTGATTATTTAAAAAATAACCCAAAAAATAATAAGGATGTGAGTAAAAATGAATTCTAATCGTAATATGTTAAAAAAATTTTCTATGTGTGCATTGTTAGTAATACTTGGATTAATCGTTAGTATTAATATTTTTGCTTCATCTACAAATAAAGAATCTTCTGATGCTCCAACTGTTCCATTGAAACCTACTCTAGTGGTAGCAATGAAAAATGATCCAAAGACTCTGGATCCTCAAAGATCTATTGATACAATGTCAAATAAATCTCTGGATTTGATTTATGATTCACTTTTTGAATATGATGAAAACCTTAACGTTCACCCAGTTCTTGTCGAGAGTTGGGAAAGACCCGATCAATATCATTCTATTTTTCGTCTAAAAAAGGGAATAAAATTTCATAATGGCGATGAACTAAAAGCTGAAGATGTAAAATTTACACTAGAAAGAGCAGCTGTTTCGCCTCAAGTTATGTTTCAATATAATCCTATTGCTGAGGTTATTGTCATTGATGATTATACAGTAAATGTCGTTACAAAAACTCCTTATGGAGCCCTTATTCAAGCTCTCGCAGGCATTCAAAGTGGAATCGTAAATAAAAAAACTGTAGAAAAATATGGAGATGACTATATCAATCATCCTATTGGTACCGGTCAATATAAGTTCAAAGAATGGCTTCCAGGAAATAGGATTGTTTTTGAAGGCTTTGATGAGTATTTCCGTGGTGCACCAAAGATTAAGGAAATAACATTCAGAACAATACCTGAAGTGAGCAATAGGCTTATTGCACTAGAAACAGGAGAAGCAGACATGGCATTTGATGTCGGGCTAATGGATAAAGATGTAATATTAAAAAATCCAAATTTAGAATTATTAGAAGTAGAATCTCCATCTCTTCTATATTTGGGATTTGACCAAACTGTTCCTAAATATCAAAACAAAAATCTAAGATATGCTATTGCTTATGCTATTGACAATAATATTTTTGTAGACACTATATTTAAGGGTTCTGCAGTGGCTGCTGTTGCTCCTATAGCCAAGGCATCTATAGCTTACAATCCTAATGTAAAAAGGTTCGACCAAGACGTAGAAAAAGCTAAACAATATTTGAAGGATGCAGGATATCCTAATGGACTTAATCTTGAATTATGGGTAAGTGACGATGGACCTAGAATAGATATGTGCGTAATTATCCAAGATCAATTGAGTGCTATCGGTATAAATGCAGAAATTAAAGTTTTTGAATTCGGATCATATGTATCAAAAACTGCTCTGTCAGGAAAGGATTTGTATTTCTTATCATGGAATTATTCAGGAGATGGAGATGCTTCTCTATATCCATTATTTCACTCTTCACAACATGGTTCTTCCGGAAATAGAAGTTTTTATACAAACAAAGAAGTCGATGATCTCTTAGATAAAGCAAGAGTTTCTATAGACCAAAATGAAAGAACTGAACTATATCAAAAGGCTCAAGAAATCATTCAAGATGACCTTCCTCATTATACATTAGTTTATCCAATGTTAAATATCGCTAAAAATGTAAAAGTGAAAGGACTAGTATTCAAGAAAAACGGGTATATCAATGTTTTAAATACATATGTTGAAAAATAATCTTTGCAAATAAGCTTGTAAAAATATAAAATTGGTGTAAAATATAAAATTTTAATATTTTACACCAATCTTTTTATTATAATATTTAATAATCAATAACTTCTAGATGTGCCTGAAAATGTCTCAAAATAGGTGGTTCCCACATAATTTTATAACCACGCTTTATAGTTGCAGCTCTCTTTTTTATTTCAATCAAAGCATCTGCCATTATATCAAAATGAGCTTGGGTATAGACTCTTCTCGGAATAGCAAACCGTGTGAATTCAAACTCTGAACGAAGTTGTTCCTTGGTATCCGGATCGTTTCCCAGCATATATGACCCTATATCGCAAGTACGTATCCCCGCTTCTTTATATAATTCTATAGCGAGTACTTGTGCCGGGAATTCATAATACGGGATATGAGGAAACATTTGAGTAGCATCCACAAACACACCATGCCCTCCGACCGGCGCCTGGTATCCTATATTGGCATCATCCAAACGCGAAGCCAAATATTCTACCTGCCCGATTCTATATTTTAGAAAATCTTCATCTATTCCCTCGTAGATTCCTATTGCCATAGCCTCAAGATCTCTGCCGTTTAAACCACCATACGTATAAAATCCCTCATAGGATATACAGGCTGCTTTGATTTTTAGAATAATATCAGAATTATCTTCTTTTACTCCGATCATTCCACCCATATTTACTATTGTATCTTTTTTGGCCGACATAGTAAAAGTATCCGCATAACTAAATATTTCCCTTATAATTTCCTTAATAGATTTATCTTTGTATTCAGCTTCATCACGTTTTATAAAATAAGCATTTTCTGCATAACGAGCTGCATCTATATCAAGTGGTATATTATATTTTTTACATATATTCGAAACTTCTCTCATATTTTTCATTGATACAGGTTGTCCGCCGGCTGAATTATTAGTAATAGTCATTACAACTACGCCTATATTTTTTGCGCCTTTTTCGAGTATTATTTCTTCCATATGTTTTACATCCATGTTTCCTTTAAATGGAGCTCTTTCTGATGGATTTTTTGCTATTTCTACAACACAATCAATACATCTTCCTCCGGCTAATTCTACATGAGCACGAGTAGTATCAAAAAACATATTTGAAATAGCGTACTGACCTTTTTCTATAAGAATCGGAAATAATACTTTTTCAGCAGCACGACCCTGATGTACAGGTTGTATATAGCTATAATTAAAAATATCCTTAGCGGCATCAATCAAATGATAATAACTAGATGCTCCTGCGTAGGCCTCATCTCCCAACATTATCCCTGACCATTGATATGAGCTCATAGCATTAGTCCCGGAATCAGTAAGCAAATCAATATAACAATCCTTTCCTTTCAAATAAAACAGATTGTAATGAGCCTCTTTTATCTTTTGTTCTCTTTCCTCTCTTGTAAGAATTTTTATAGGCTCCACCATTTTAATTCTGAACGGTTCTGCAACATATTTTATAGCCATTTTAATACCTCCTATTAAGATAAAATTTCTAATATGTTTTCATCAATTCTTTGATTTTACCAATAATTTCTTCCTTGCTCACTTCTAAAGTTTCTCCTGTACGTCTTATTTTTAATTCTACAATACCCTCTTTGGCCTTTTTCCCGGCTACGATTCTGAATGGAAACCCGATCAAATCTCCATCTTTAAACTTAAAACCAGGTCTTTCATCTCTGTCATCAATCATAGTCTCTATAAAGTTTTCTGTTAATTTGTTATAAATCTCTTCAGCCAATTTCATCTGTTCATTATCTTTGATACTTGCCGGAATAATATCAACAATATATGGAGCTATTACGCTTGGCCATATAATACCATTATCATCATTGTTTTGTTCTATAGCGGCAGCTAAAGTACGAGATATTCCTATACCATAGCATCCCATTATAAACACACGACTTATTCCGTTTTCGTCCAAATATGTAGCATTCATAGATTTGGAATACTTATCACCCAGTTTAAAAATATGACCTGTTTCGATTCCTCTGGCACTATGCAAATGTCCAGAACATCTAGGGCAACTTTCCCCAACTTTTACTAATCTTATATCAGCTATTATATCTGCCTCGTAATCTTTTATATAATTCACATTCTTATAGTGATAATCTTTTTTATTTCCACCCAAATAATGATTTGGAATACCAATAACACTCTTATCTGCTATGATTTTTACATTTTGATAACTACCATTATATGGTCCAATGAAGCCTTTGGCAAGTTTAGAATTTTCTATTTCTTCGTCTGTTAATAACACAACACCTAAGGTATTTATAATATTTTTTAATTTAACTTCATTTACATCAAAATCCCCTCTTACGAGTACCATATATACTTGATCTGTGACCATATCTTTGTACATCATGGCTTTTACAGTCTTTTCTACAGGTATATTTAAAAATTCCACCAAATCAGATATTGAAGATATACCCGGAGTAGATACAAGTTCAGGTTTACCATATTCTTCTTTGGAGAGTTCTGGTACTGTACTTGTGGCTGCCTCTACATTTGATGCATAATCACATGAATCACAATACAAAACCTCATCTTCGCCGGATTCAGCCAGTACGTGAAATTCCTTTGAACCGGTACCACCAATCGCACCAGAATCCGCCTCTACAGCACGAAATTTCAAGCTGCATCTATCGAAAATACGTGTATACGTCGCATACATATTTTGAAATTCTTCATCCAAAGATTCATAATCCCTATGAAAAGAATATGCGTCCTTCATTAAAAATTCTCTACCACGCATAAGGCCAAATCTCGGTCTTCTCTCATCTCTGAATTTTGTTTGGATTTGATATAAGCTAAGTGGTAACGATTTATACGAAGAAATATCGTTCCTAATAATATCTGTAATAACTTCTTCATGTGTCGGCCCCAGAGCAAAGTCTCTATTGTTTCTGTCTTTGAGTCTAAACATCTCAGCACCCATAGTAGTCCATCTACCGCTTTCTTGCCATAATTCAGCTGGTTGTAAAACAGGCATAAAAACTTCCTGAGAACCAGATGAATTCATTTCTTCTCTTACTATATTTTCTATTTTTTTTAGAGCCTTTAATCCCAATGGCAAATACGTATATACGCCACTTGCGAGTTTCTTTATCATTCCAGCCCTTAACATCAATTTGTGGCTTACTGTTTCGGCCTCCTTTGGTGTTTCTTTTAATGTCTTAATATAGCTCTTGCTAAACCTCATGTTTCCTCCATTTATTTAAAAATTTTACTAAATTTCCCTCTAATTAGTATATCATATTTTTTTTATTTTAAAACTATTCTTTTTTCACCAAAAAGTTTATTGACTTTTTTTATAAATTGCGGACTTGGTAAAATGCGTAAATTAGCATTTTTAACTTGTTTTTCGTATCCATTTTTATATGCAAACATCAATTTTGTATCTCCGGGATTTTCTCTTATATACTGTTTTAATGTTAAAAATTTTACTTTATCTTCTTTGTTTATCAATATATAAGCAGTGAAATCTCTTTCTCTTATGATGTCATCCAAAAATTTTATCTTATTTACTACGATTTTTGTAGTTTCTTGGTCATTAAAGGAATCTGTTTGCACAAATCCATTTATATATACAGCCTTTCCTTCCACCAGTATATGAGCACATTCTTTATAAGTTTTGGGATATAAAATAACAGGAATAATCGAGGTATAATCTTCAAGGAAAAAAGTGGCCATCACTTCTCCAGTTTTTTTAGTAACAATTTTTTTTACTTCTCTCAGTATTCCGCAAATTTTTATATTTTTTATATTTTTATCGTCTTTTATTGATAAAATTGTATCAAGCTTATAAGTATTTACAATATCAAAATAAATATCCAATGGATGTGAACTAAAATAAAATCCCAAATATTCTTTTTCTTTTGATAGTTTTTCTTCTAATTTAAAATCGGGTGATTCTAACATGGTAAATGAGCCCATTGCAGATTTAGAACCTCCAAATAGATTCATTTGTTGGATTTCATCCTCATTTGTTTTTCTTGCTGCATAGTCTAGAACCTTATCTATAGACTCATATTTTTGTTTTCTATTTCCCGGTAATGTATCCAATGCTCCTGATAAAATCAAAGATTCTAATCCTTTTTTATTGAGGCCGTATTTTTTAGTTCTTACAACAAAATTTTCAAATGATGTAAAATTCCCATTTTCCTCATGCTCCATTACAATCCCATCTACGACTGTTTTACCGATATTTTTGATAGCAGTGAGAGCAAATACTATTCCTTCTTTATCTATCACAAAAGTAGAACTTGCTCTATTTACATTGGGCAAGAAAAGTTTGACATTATGCATCTTGGCATCTGCTATATAAAAGGCAATTCCCTCTATATTATTCATTTCAGAAGTCAGAAACGCTGCATAATAATGCCTTGGGTAATTAACCTTAAAATACGCTGTCCAATAAGCTACCAATGCATAAGCAGCTGAATGGGACTTATTAAATCCATATCCGGCAAATTTATCAATCAATATAAAGATTTCCTCTGCTTTTTCCTTCGTGTATCCATTTGTTATGGCTCTTTCTACAAATTTCTCCTTATTTTCTTCCATAATTTTAAAATCTTTTTTTCCCATGGCACGTCGTAACAAATCCGCTTCGCCCAAAGAATATTTGGACATTCTGCTGGCAATTTTCATAACCTGTTCTTGGTATAAAATCACCCCATAAGTCTCCTTTAAGATATCCTCTAGGGAATTATCCGGGTATTTTATTTTCGATCGCCCATTTTTACAATTTATAAAATCATCCACCATTCCAGAACCCAATGGCCCAGGTCTATATAGAGCTAATACTGCTATTATATCTTCGAATTTATCTGGTTTTAATTTTGTCAAAAGGCTCCGCATTCCACGAGATTCCAATTGAAACACACCTGATGTATCCCCCAGAGATATCATATCATACACATTTTTGGAATCAAGTGGTAATGTATTTATATTTATGTCTATTCCCATTTCTTTTTTTATATAATCAGTCGTTCTTTTTATAATAGTCAAGTTACGAAGCCCTAGAAAATCCATCTTTAAAAGTCCAAGCTCTTCCAGTTCTTTGGCTTGATATTGAGTGGATGCAGTATTACTCTTGCTGTCGTTGTATAAAGGAATCGTATCGGTCAATGGATCCTTTGTGATAACTATCCCGGCTGCGTGTATCGATGCATGTCTTACTCTGTTTTCCAGTTTTTCTGATATATTTATAACATCAACAAGCTCTTGGTCATTTTCGTACAAATCTCTGAATTCTTTAGAATTTTCTTTTACTTGCTTTAGATTACTATTAAAAGGAATAAGTTTTGTGAGAGCATCTATCTTATATAACTGCACATCCAGTACTCTTCCCACATCCCTTATGACGGCTCTTGCCTTTAATGTTCCAAATGTAATAATCTGTGCAACTTTATCTGCTCCATATTTTTTAGTAACATATTCTACTACTTCTTGTCGTCTTTCTTGACAAATATCCACATCTATATCCGGCATTGATATTCTTTCGGGATTTAAAAATCTTTCAAAAATAAGATTGTATTTTATCGGATCAAGTTCTGTAATTCCAAGAGAATATGCAACCAAACTTCCTGCTGCGGAACCTCTTCCGGGGCCAATGGGGATTCCCTTTTTCTTTGAGAAATAAATAAAATCCCATACAACTATAAAATATCCCGCATACCCCATTTTTTCTATTATTTGTAATTCGTACTCCACTCTTTCTTTTATTTCATCGGTTAATTTATCTCCCGCATAACGTTTGCTCAAGCCCTTATATACCAATTTCCTTAAATATTCTTCTATTGTAAGTCCATCTGGAACATCGTAGTTTGGAAATTTAAATTTTTCGAATTCTATATCTATATTGCATCTATCTGCTATTTTGCTGGAATTTTCTATCGCTTCTAAATATTTCTTCCCCAACCCAGATAAAATTTCCTCCCTGCTTTTCATATATAATTCTTCTGTCTCAATATGCATTCTATTCCGTTCATTTAATTTGGCTCCTGTCTGGATGCATATTATTATATCCTGCAGTGTATGTTCACCTCTATTCACATAGTGTGTATCATTGGTCGCTACAAGTGGTAAATGATGTTTTTGAGCCAAATCATATAATTTTTCATTTAATTTTTTTTGCTCTTTTATTCCGTTCGCCTGCACCTCTATATAGAAATTTTCTGCTCCGAAAATATCGACATATTCTCTTACTGCACTGTCTATCTTATCTTCATTTTCAAAATCCAATATTCTTCTGGGTATTTCTCCTTGCATACATGCTGAAAGTGCTATAATTCCTTCACTGTGCATTTTTAGGAAATCTTTATCTACTCTAGGTTTTCTATAAAAACCTTCTATGTATGCCACTGAGCTTATTTTTATTAAATTTTCATAACCCTTATTATTTTCTGCCAAAAGAACCAGATGAAACATCCTTCCTTCTTTTTCTTTCATCCCAAATTCTGCAACATAAGCTTCTAACCCTATGATTGGCTTTATATTATATTTTTTAGCTTTTTTATAAAATTCTACTGCACCAAAAAGATTTCCATGATCAGTAATGGCCATTGCGGTCATACCAAGATTTTTAGCTCTCTCTAAATAAGCATTTATTCTCCCCACACCGTCTAGTAGGCTATATTCAGTATGTAAATGTAAGTGAGTAAAATTACCCATGATAGTCTCCTAGTTTATATCATAAAATTTTATCTAATATTAAAAGTATACCTATAGGATAATATTTTTTCTTTTTTTTTACAAGAAAAAAATAAATAATATATTGAAATTAATTAAAAATAATGGTATAAGATATCATAAGATAAAAACAGGGAGGCTATCATGAGAATAAATGCAATCATCAATATTATCATTTGTGCTTTTTTGGTTTTCCTTGGAAAAAATCAGATATATTTACAGCAGAGCATATAGTGCTTATAATATAATAAAAACCTTAATTCTGAATTTCAAAATCTCAAATAAGAAAATCTGCTCTATTAATAAAATATACATCTGATTATTTTATAGATTTTAATAAACAAAGAATTAAAATTTTACCACTTGTATCCCCAGAAAATGGGGTGTTTATAGTCTGGTGGCAAACTTTTTAATTTTTGTCTTGACAAATATTATAATATTTGATAAAATTTTAAACAGTGTTGGGATGTCGCCAAGCGGTAAGGCAACGGACTTTGACTCCGTCACGCGTTGGTTCGAATCCAACCATCCCAGCCAAATAAAAAATTGTAAGTTAGCTCTTTTTTACGGGATCGTTTATAAGAGCTCTATGTAGTGTTTAAAACGTTTTTTGAATTTTCCTTATAAAGATTACCTATAAACGTTTTGACCATGCTTATTTTTAATTTTGCGCAATCTAATGGCATAATAAAATAAGTTATATAAAAAATAAATTCTGATTTGAAAAATTAAACTTTTTCATCAGAATTTTTTTGATTTTTGAAATTTTATTAATGATACCAAACTCAAATAGTTAAATTTATTATTATTTTAATATAATTATATATATAATTATTGTTTGTTGTTTTATTATTTAACAATAACAAAACAATAGCAAAAAACATGCCAAATTATAAAACCATTAATTTTAACCATTTTGAGAAAGATATAAATTGAAATACAAGTACATTTTTGCACTCATACAAGTACATTTTTACACTAAGATATTTTTTACACTAAGATATTTTATATACCTTGAAGCTAGATTTATTGATACTTTACAAAAAATAATTAATTAAATGCAAGTACATTTTTGCACTCATACAAGTACATTTTTACACTAAGATATTTTATATACCTTGAAGCTAGATTTATCGGTACTTTACAAAAAATAAAAATTGAAATACAAGTACATTTTTACACTAAGGTATTTTATATATCTTGAAGCTAGATTTATCGGTACTTTACAAAAAATAAAAATTAAAATACAAGTACATTTTTACACTAAGGTATTTTATATATCTTGAAGCTAGATTTATAGATGCTTTAGAAAAAATAAAAATTGAAATACAAGTACATTTTTACACTACGTATTTATATTTTAAAATAATAGAATTATTAAAAGATTCAAGGAGAACTCTTATGAAAAATTCACAAAACGAAAAAAATGATAAAATAGTTGTATATAATAATGATCTAAACAGAGCACTCGTTTTATCTGAACTTTCAGCAAAAAATATAGATATTTTCAATGCTATTTGCATAAAAATGAAAAATTCTGGTGACTCACTTGTTGAAATGTCGTTTAATGAAATAAAAGAATTATCTTCCTATGATGATAAACATATAAAAAAATTTATTTTTGATACCAAGAATGTCTATAGTCATTTACTAATGGCAAAATGGGATATAAAAGAAAAACATATTACTGGTGAAATGAATTTATTTTCGTATTACGAACTTGATGAAAAAAATAGAAAAGTCACAATAAAGTGGAATAAAGATTTTTTATATTTTGTTAATGATTTAAATAATAATATCACATTATTTAATATTGAAGAATCTAATTCTTTGAAGAGTAAATATGCAAAAATACAATATAGAAACTTAATGGAGTTTAAAACCGAATATACATTTATTGAAGATTTTAATGATTTTAAATTAAAAATGGGGTGCACTAACATAGAATCGCATAACATAAACAAAAGAATTCTAAACCCAATATTAAATGAATTGTCATCAGTATTAGAAGGATTAAAGTTAGAAAAAATAAGAAAAGGTAGAAATATTGAAAAACTAAAATGGATCTGGGAAAAAAACAACAAAAATGATGATTTTAGATTCTTTGAAAAACTATTTTCTGGGTTTGAAATTGATTTTAATTATTCGATACAAAAAGCTATTTTAGGAATGAAAAAGAAAAAAAATAATAATTTAATAGAGCAAGAATTAAAAGAAACTTGGGAAATAATACATAAAGACAAAAAGGCTAAAAATCCTAAAGCATTATTTTGCTATTTATTATTTAATTTTAAAATTGAAAGCTATATCTCAGATAATAAAACTAATAAAACAATACCATCAATGCCTGAATTAGAAATAAAAAAAGAAATTGATCTATCAAAAAAAGATACTATAAAAAATGAAAGAAGTGCGGAAATAATAAAATATAAAGGTTTTTATGATACATTAACAGAGGATAAAAAAAGCGAATATTTAATAAACGCAAAAAAAGAATACGAAAAAAGAACTAAAACTGTATATACATTCGGATTTGATTCTATATTTGCAGAAGTTTTACTATTTCCAATCGTAATAGAATTAATAAAAACGGACGGTATAACACTATAGAGAAGGAAATATGGAATATTAGAAGAGAATAAAAAGGGATTTTGAAACTATTTAAATATTAAATATAAAGGAATAAAATTTTATATAGGCAAATTGAATAATATAATTACTGAAGAATGGCAACCATCGCCTTTCTTACTTAATAATACTGTAAAAATGCAAGGTATTATCCATAATAAAATATTATTTTTGTATGAGAAAGAAAAAGAAAAATTAAAAATAAATTTTGAAATGGTTAAAGAAGATAAAAAAATATTTTTACAAGTATAATAAAAATAGTAAAAATTGAATTTATATGAAATTGTAAATAATATGCAAAACATAGAAAAATTTAAAAATATTATACACTTTCAGATACGGCATGTCCGAAAGGTAAAAAATAAAAGGAGATGAATAATATGGGAAAAGGATTTGATGCTAAAAAAAATATGGAAAATTTACAAAAATTGCTTAGTGAGAGAAACTTTAATGGAAATCAATTGGTTGTAAAAGGGGCAACAACTGGATATGTTGATATCTCGGATATCGTCGACACTCAGGATCTACAGTCATTAAGAGAAGAAGTTGGTGAAGAATTATTAAACACACTTATACAAAAATCTATAGAATTTGATAATATTTGTTGTGACATGATGCTAGATTCTGGAAAAATATTAGAGGATGTATTTACCGCAATATCACAACAAGGAAGTATTGACGGTGTATATACTAAATGGTTGGAAATAAAAGGCATTTCACCTAAAAGTGCATGGAGACATAGATTAAGATATAAACTTTATACAAGTACAAACAACGAAGCAGGTAAAAAATGTATAAAACAATTGCCAACAAGACAACTTGACTGCATAAAAAAAATAGGTGAAGATGAATTGTTAAAACAATTAAATGATCCATCAATAACAAAAGAAAAATTAAAAGAATTTATAAATGCTAATATTGCTATAATAACAGACCAAACTAAAATAAATAATACAGAAGAAACAAATGATGTGCAAGTAATAGAAAAAGAGGTAACATTTGAAATAATTCCTAAAAATGTAAAAATATATGAAACTAACGATATTCTTTCTATTGTAGAAGAATATGAAAAGAAGAAAGAAAAGTTATCAGAAGAAGAAAAAACTGCTGTATCAAGGCATTTATCAGAGATAAGTAGAATTTTAGAAAAAGAATAAAACTATCGGCACTGTGACCGAAAGTTTTAATAGTATCTTTAGCATCAAAATATTATAATCTATACCATAAAAATAAAAGGAGATGAATAATAATGGGCAAAATAATAATAATAAAAAATAACAAGGGTGGAGTGGGGAAAACTTTTCTGACGGCACAATTAGGGACAGGGTTAGCTGCACAAGATAAAAGGACTCTTATTTTAACTTCCGATTCACAAAACAATATATTGGACTATTTATATCAAGGATTTGATAGTCATGAATTTGACAAGGGGCTAAAAGCCGAAGTAAACAAAAAAGGCGATGGAGAAAAATTCAAACTAAGAGATAATCTATATTTCATTCCCTTAGAAAGCAATAGATTTTCTTCTGTTTTCATAGAAAAACTTCCTTTATATTTAGATGATATTAAAAAAGAATATGACTATATTTTAATTGATTCAGTACCTACGCTAAAAATAGATCAATGTTTTCTTGAGTTGGCCGATAAGGTAATTATACCACTTCAGGCAAATGCAGTTAATGTTACATCAACAATTCAGTTTTTAAAAGAACTAAATAATGACAGTAAAGTAGCTGCAATTATAATTAATCAGTTTTCAAAGACAGCAATAAAAATGAAATATAAAGAAGTGCTAGAAACCGCTTTGGCCGGAAAAATCCCTATGCTAGAACCAATAAACAATTTAGCCTTTATAGATAGAATGCTCGACAGAAGAAAATCCATATGGGAATATAACAGTGTCGAAGCACAAAGTATACAAATTAATTTGTTTAATTTAATAAATTTAATTCAATAAAAAAGGACGTAAAAATTATGAAAAAATTAATAATTGCTGAAAAACCAAGTTTGGCCAAAAACATCTCAGCGGCTTTAAAAATCTACTCAAAAAAAAATGGTTTTTCAGAAAGTGAAAACTATATTATTACATGGGCATATGGCCACCTGTTTGAGTTAAAAAAAATCAAGGATTATTTGAATGTTCAGAACATAAAGTGGAAAGATATTTCACTTCCTTATATTCCAAATAAATTTGAATTTATATTAAAAGCTGATGATGGGATAAAAAAACAATTTGCTATTTTAAAACAATTGATTAATAGAGATGATATAACAGAAATAATTAATTGTGGCGATGCAGATAGAGAAGGCCAATTAATAATTGATTTAATCTTAGATAATTTAAATGTTAAAAAACCAATTAAAAGATTATGGCTTCCAGAGCAAACAGAAGAAACTATAAAAAATCAAATGCAACATTTAGAAGATAATAATAATTATAAAAATCTTAAAAATGAAGGATTGGGAAGAACATATTTAGATTGGTTGTTAGGAATTAACTTAACGACATTTTTGACTGTTCAGTCTGGAAAATTATTAAGAGTTGGAAGAGTTTTAATTCCCATAGTTAAATTTATATACGATAGAGATATTAATATAAGAAATTTTAAAGTAGAAAATTATTATCAGATAGAAAGCAAAATAATCAAAGATGGTGTAGAAATATTATTATCTGTAAAAGATAAAAAATTCAAAGAATCAGAAGAAAATGAAGCTATAATATTTTCTGAAGAGTTAAACAAAAATAAGGCCATAATCTCATCAATAGAAAATAAAGATATAAAAAAATATCCTAGTAAATTATTCTCACTTTCTAAATTACAAAGTTTTTTATCAAAACATCATAAAATAAATTTTACTAATTCAGAAAAAATTATACAAGACTTATATTTAAAAGGATATATTACTTATCCACGAACATCTACAGAATATTTGGCAGAAAATGAAAAAGATAAAATAAGAAATCTTTTAGAAAAATTATCAGAATATGATCTTGAATTTAAAAATAACAAAAAAATATTTGATGATACTAAAATAGAAAGCCATAGTGCGATAACAATAACGACTAAAATACCAGATATAGAAAAAGATTTAGTAGAAGAAAATTATAAAATAATTTATAAAACCATTTTCAATCGATTTATAAGCAATTTTCTGAGAGAAGATACAATAATAGCACAAATAATGGTTAATATCAAAGTTGGAGAAGAAAATTTTGAATTAAAAGGTGAAACTATAAAACAAGAAGGATTTTTAAAATATGAATCTCAAAAAATAGAAAATAATCTTCCTAATTTTATAAAGGATGAAGAATTTGCTGTAAATTTTATGCCAATCAAGAAAAAAACATCAGCATCCAAAAAAGTTACAGAGGAAGAATTAGCCAATTTTCTTAAAAATCCATTTCGGACAGAAAAAACTACAGAAGATGAAGAATACAAAGCAATGCATGAAGGCGTTGAAATAGGAACAGAAGCAACAAGAACTGGAATAATTGAGAATGCAAAAGAAGCAAAATATATATCTCAAAAGAAAAATACTTACTCAATTGAGCCATTGGGAGAAAAACTAATAGAAATTTTAGATCAATTAAATATCAACCTGTATAAAGAAAGGACCGTAGATTTTTCCAAACAATTAAAAAAAATATATAAAGGTGAAGCGTACATTGACGATATAGTAGAAACTGCGAGCATAGAACTTAAATCTATCATATCCAATAAAAACAATAAAATTGATAAGATAGAAGAATCAAAAGAAATATTAGGAAAATGCCCAATATGTAGCTCTGACATATATATAAAAAATTCAGACAAAGGAACTATTTATTACTGTAATAATAAGGATAAATGTCATTTTATTTTATGGGAGAAAACAAAAATTTTTGGTACTGAAGTTAAGATAACGAAATCAAAAGCAAAAAGTTTAATTCAAAGCAAAAATACTTTATTTAAATTACATAGCAAATTAAAAAATATTGATTATGATGCATACATAATAATTAATGGAATCAAAGATAAATTTGTACAGTTTAAAATAAATGGATTTCCGTCAAAAAAATAAGTGGAGACAAATATGATTTTAATGAGGATGTACTATATATGAAAAAAAAACTATGTATTATTATACTAACATTAATAATGAATTTTGCTTATGCAAAAAAACAAATTGGTATTTATATCAATATTAAATTGCCAGTATATACTGTAAAAGAAAAAATTGAATTATGTAAAAAAGCATATATTGAAAAAAATAAAAAAGCTATTGATAGACTTGGAGATTTATATAGAATAGGAAATGAAAGCATGGTTACAGATTATAAAATAAAATCTAAAGAAATAGAAGAATGGGGTATAATTAAAGATTATTTCAATGATAAAGCAGCTGGAGCAAAGTATGACTGGACAATTGAAAGATATAATAAATTGAAAAAGGACAACAATATAAAAGAACTTGATTAATAAAAATAAACAGGAGATGAGTTTTATGAAAAAAAAATTAGGTGTTGTTATGATTTTATTATTTTTAACATGTAGCAGTGCATTAGCTTTTGGTGGTGGAAGTTCTGCTGCAATGGTTTCCATTTTGAAAAGAATGGAAACTGTTCAAATGACAATGAAATTGGATCAATTAGAGCAATTGAAAAAAGATTTACTTAATATTCAATCAATAAATAGTTCTTTATCTACAGGAAACATGCAACAAATATCAAATGGGTTACAATATATGCTCAAAGTACAAAATGAAATGACTAGTGCGATTAGCGATTATAGTAATTTTCAAAAAGAATTTCAAGGTATTTATAGTGATTTTGTTGATTTTAAGAATATGACTCCCGATCAATACATTCAAAAAGCCGATGAAATCCTAAATAATACAAAAAAAATATTAAACGATGGGATGAAAACTGTCGGTATCAATAATCCTGAGAGAATTTCTAACGACACACAGCTAATTCAAAATATATTGAAAACAGCCGCTACCGCCGAAGGTCAAAAAGAAGTTCTTCAAGCGACAGTAAATATGGCAGGAGCACAAACTCAAATGTTAATGGAACTAAGAACATTAATGGCACAATCACTTAATTCACAAAATGCATTTATGATGAAAGATGTTCAAGATGAGGGTGCTGTTGCACAGAGAATAAAAGAAGCTGGGGAAATAACTAAATTTAGTACTGGAAAAGGTGCTGATGTAACATCTGGATTTAAAGAATAGAAATAAATAACTTAAAGGAGAATATATATGAAAAATTTATTTTTTATTTTGCTATTAGTAACATTTTTAATATCGTGTGGATCAGAAAAATTTAAAATATATACAGAAGAGGAAAAACTTACTTTAATGGAAAAAGTATTAAACGAAGATACAGAAGCAAAAAAGGAATACGAAAATATAATTAAAATTCTAATTAAGGCTGCTGAAAATAATGATCAAATAGCTATTGTAGAATTAACTAACTGGAATGAAGTCAAAGAAGATGCTAGTGTTACAGAAAAAATAAAAGCAGCTGGAAAAATAACAATATTTAGTACAGGACAAGGAACGGATGTAACGTCCGGATTTAAAGAATAAGAAAAGGAGAAGATATGCCTACTTTAACTGGAATATTAAATATTTTTTTGGCTGTATTGAGAGGAATACCAGGATCGTTACAGGGATCAGCGTTGGCTTTACTTGCATGTTTGACTACAATTGATATAGTATATACAATTATGCTGAATATGGGGGAAATGGACATAATTAAATATTTTATAAAAAAAATAATTATAACAGGTCTTTTAATGTGGATAATTAAAGATTATGCAGTACTTATAAACCAAATAAGTGATGGATTTGTTAAAGTTGCTAACGCAGGTGTTGGATCCATATCTGGTAAATTTATAAATGATCCTAGTGCATTGATAGATAGAGCAGCCCAAATAAATATACCTATACAAAAATTAAGAGAATCCTGCACGGGAATTAGAGAAATTGGACTATATATATATTACAGTGGAATATTGATTACTATTTATGCTGTGTTTATTTTTATAGCTTTCCAAGTTATTTTAATTTGGATCGAATTTTATTTTATAACAGGATTCTGTATAATTTTTATTCCGTTTGGATCAATAGGTGTAGGACAACAATATTTTCAAAATGCTTTTAAAACAATCGTCGCCTGTTCCTTGAAAGTCATGGTAATAACCGCAATTCTGGGTCTTTCTGAATCCATTTTAGTTGGAATGGCTTTAAAAACAAAACCTGACGACACATCAATAATGATGTTATTATCAGTTGCATTCTTAATAGGTTATTTATGTTTTAAGATTCCTACTATGGCTTCTAGCATGATAAGTGGCTCTCCTCAAATGAATTCAACAGATTTACCTAAATTAGCCGCCGTTGCGGCTGCTGGTGCGTCTGCTGCAGCTATTGCTGGAATATCGGCTGGTGTGGCTGGTGCTTCCTCCGCTTCAGAATCCGGAGCAAGTGGTTTAGGTAGTACTGTGGCTGGACTGAAGGGTGGTTTTGGTGGAATGGCGAAAGAAGCTGGTCATCAATTATTTGGTGGAGGAGACAAATCCCTGGTAGGTGCTTCAGGCCGGGGTAATGAGTACGGACAACAAGTTGGTACTACGTTTGGAGAAGCGGGTTCAAAAAAATCAAATAACGAAATCAATTCAAATAATCAAAATAAAAATTCTGAAACAAAAACTATTTCTACTAGTGAAAATTCAAAAAATGAAGAAAATAAATCTAATGAGACATCTGCAAATACCGAATCAAATTCTAAAAATAATGGAAGTATGAGTGTAAATGCTTTAAACAATTCAACAGGTTCTGATTCAAATAATAGCAGCGGTATTTTTAGCCCAGTTACAGGAAACAACAGTGACAATGCCAGAAGGACTTCAGAAGATGATAAAAAATTTAATAATTTATATAATGGAAATTCAGAAAAATCAATTGGTGAAACTAGCAATGAAACAAATTCACATTCTGACGTACAATCTGATGATGCTAATTCTTCTGAATCATATGACGGTTCAAATGAATCAGGAAATTATAATGCTACTGGTGGATCATATAGTGAAAACGAAATAAGCAAAACCAACTCATCTATTGATGGTGATACAGCAACCCGTAAAACGCTTTTAAATGGTGAAGAAATAAAAAATGAAGATAAATAAGCCAAATTTTAAATGTTTAATAATCGTTATTCCCTTTTTTATAATACTTTTTCTTGGTCATAATTTAAAGAAATATTATACTATTAATATTTCTGAAAGTTTACCTAGAGGTCTCTACAGATTGGAAGAACCTAAAAATATACAAAAAGGAGATATTGTTCAGTTTTACATACCACCAAAAATTGAAAAATTATTAAAAGAAAGAAAATACACCGCACCTATTGTAACTTATATGTTAAAAAGAGTTGCAGCATTACCAGGAGATAAAGTTTTTATAAAAGATAACTTTTTCTTTGTTAATGATAAAAATTGGGGATTTATATTTGACGAAGATCCACGAGGAAATCCATTACCAAGATTATCTATAGAAGATTTTAAATTGCAAGATGATGAATTTTTACCACTTGCAGATGCTTATGGATCTTATGATGGAAGATATTTTGGTTCATTAAAGATATCTGATATAAAATTTAAGTGTAGATTAGTTTTCAGTTTCTAAAATAATTGTCTGCTAAAGAGTACGGTATCGGGGCATGCTTTCTTTTTAGTTAATTTATAATATATAAAAATCTAGGGGGAATTATGGGATATAAAATGGATATCAAAGAATTGAAAAAAATATTCATAGAAAAAAATCTATCCACTCTAAATGAATTGTCATCGTTTTCTAAAGTACATGTATCTATTTTAAGTGATATTTTGAACGGAAAGAGACAACCCACATCTATAACTATAGATAAATTAATTTTAGCTTTAGAATTATCTCCGGAACAATCTGCAAAAATATTCTTTAGTCATATATAATTTTCAAAAAATCTTAGTATTTTGGCGATATTTATTTTTACTCACAATCATTTTATGAAAGACCTGACAGGAGAGGAAGGCCTATATGGGTCATCCGCCGCTTTAGCGGCTAAATGGGTACTTAACTTATAAGAAATAAACAAATTTAAATTTTTCGCTAGTATTAATCCTTCTTTTTAGGATTTATAAAATTAAAAAATTGAGATTAAATTAAAGATTGATTATATAGATAAATATAGAACAAAAACTAGACTTAATAAATAATTTTTTTATAAAAAATATAGCTGTTTAATTAAAATCTAAACAATTTTTTAAATATTTTTATATGCAAAATATTATATGAAATATCACCTGCTCCTTCTTTTGAATTTCAATAGAACGATTCAATCAATTGGGCATTTATAAGATTAAACGGTTTCCATTTTCCGGAACGTTAGTTTCCTTAAGTCCGTATATTCATACATAATTGATATGATTTATCAAAATGATAATAAGTAAATTTCTTCTATTTTAGTTAATATAAAAAGGCTATTTGAGGACTTTAAATAATTTAAATTTTAAATTACTTACAACTCGTTACCAATTAAAAACTCTGATATAGTATTTACTATAGTTTTATATTAAACTAGTATTTATAATAAATATGTTATCGACTAAAATATAATCTAAATACTTATCTTCTCCTGAAAAATCTCTTGTGATAAATTCTAAAATTACTTCTAGTGGACAAATATATAAATAATTTTTATCAATTGTAAGTTTTTTTCATCTCTTACCAGAATTGTAATTGCATTAGTATCGAGTATTCTTATTGTTAAAGCATTACCAACTAAGAACATGTCTTTAATTGGTTTAGTAATAATAAAATTTTCTTCCTCAGATAATTGCTCTTCCAACAATATTCCCACATCAAAAGATTCTCTAGCATTTTCATAATTTCCACTACTAAATTCCTCTATTCTTTTTTTTAATTTTCTGTAATTTCATCATAACTGTATTTGAACATAATTTACCTCATTTTTTTGATTGTTTTTCTATATAAATGCGAAATAATAATTATAGAAGAATTATTATATCCCCTTTGTAATGAAGTTACAATACATAACAAAAATTGTCAAATTTTAGAGTTTTTACTTTACATATTGTGAAAATCATTATATTTACAATGATTCTGTAGTTTTAAAAATATAAGATATATTTTTTGTTATATCATATTTCTACTTTTGCATAAATTTCTTCTATTCTGTCTTTATCAAGCCCAATGTATTTAATAGTTATATCCTCTGAACTATGATTAAAAGCTTTCATTAATAAGGTGATATCTTTTAGTTTTTTATATACAAAATATCCCCAAGTTTTTCTCAGACTGTGTGTTCCAATAGCATACTGTATATCACAAGCATTTTTTATTTTGGCAAATTGTTTTGATGCAGCATCTAATGAGAATGGAAGATCAACATGTTTTTTTATACTTTCTTTATTCATTCTTTTAAAAAGATAACCATCTTTTTGATAACCTAAATTTTTATAATGTTCTTCTAGTAATTTTATACTTTGCATACATGGATAATTTAAAACAATAGTTCGTTTTTTATTTGTCTTTTTTTCATTAAGAAAAATTGTATTTATTTTAGTAATATTTTCAAATTTAATTTGAGATAAATCCGAAAATCTAAGTCCCGTATTTACTCCGATATTAAAGAAAGCTAAAAACACTATATTTTTTTTAAATTCTAAGTATGTTCTTATACTTATTATATCATTTGTTTTTATATAATAAACTTCTTGACCTCTTGTATTCATTTTACCACCTATACAATAATTATAGCAAATTCACATAAAAAAAATAAGTCAAAAAAAATAAAAAAAGTGATACAATTAGCGCAAATACAGCACTGTATCATCTATATTTTATGTTAATATCTAATATACACTATTAATTCATATTTGTAAAGAATTTTTTCAAAAAAGACATAAAAATATCAAAAGGACAAAAAGTCCTTTATAAATTTATTTATAAAGGCACGCTTACACCTTTCTCATCTATCGTTGAGAAAGGGCGTGTTTAAATGATTGACATCATTAAAATTGTATGGTAAATTTTTTCAAAATTTAATTCATGTTGAGGAATAAAATGGCTGAATATAGAATGTGCTATAAAAAGGGGAAACCAGGCTATGCTGAAAATCATGCAAAATATATTCTAAGAGAAGGTAAATATAATTCCAAAGAAGATCTTATTCACAAAGAAAGTGGAAATATTGAAGTTTTTAATGGTAATCTTGCTCTTGATTTTTGGGCAGCAGCAGACCAATTCGAAAGAGTAAATTCTAATGCATATAGAGAATTTGAATTAAATATACCTAACGAATTAAATCACACACAAGCAGTAGAACTAATGAATGGTTTTATAGATAAAGAATTAAAAAAAACACCATATACATACGCTATACATGAATCTAATAATAATGGTATTAAAAATTTGCATTGCCATTTAATGTTTAGTGAAAGAGAAAACGATGGAATAGAAAGACCACTATCACAATATTTTAAGAGGGCAAATGAAAAAAACCCTGAAAAAGGTGGAGCAAAGAAAAATCCTTACTATAAACAAAAAA
This sequence comes from Fusobacteriaceae bacterium, assembly GCA_031289425.1. GTDB lineage: Bacteria > Fusobacteriota > Fusobacteriia > Fusobacteriales > Fusobacteriaceae > JAISST01. The sequence goes on along the minus strand of JAITPM010000040.1, from coordinate 108,701 downwards.
TGGCCTTAATAGAATTTAGAAAAAAATGGGAAATAGAACAAAATAATTTTTTTAAGAAATACGATATAGATGCTAAAGTAGATAGTAGAAGTTTACGAAACAGAAAAAAAGAAGCTATAGAAAATAATGATATAGTAATGATTGAAATATTGGATCGTAATCCTGTTAACTGTAATAAGAAAATAATTAATAAAACAAAACATAAAGGTCTTGAAGCACTAACAGAAAAAGAAAAAATAGAATATGATAAATATCAAGAAACAAAAAAAATAAAATATAATAAAGAAAGCATTTTACTTATAAAAAAAGGAATAATAACTCCAGAAAAAAAAGATTGCATAAATAGATTAGAATATTTAAATAAAAAAGAACCTAATGTCATTGCATTAAATATTATGAGTAATGGTAATTTTAGTAAATTACAAAAAAAAATTGATACATTAAAAATAAATTTCAATGATATAAATGCTTTCGAAATAATAAAAGAAGATTCAAATATAGAAATAAAAAAAATTGAACAATTAAAAGATACAAAAAAATACAAACAGTTGATCTACTTTATAAATGAAGATATAAAACAAGAAAAACAAATGTTCTCAAATATTCTAAAAAATAATTATAAAGTAGATTATCTTTCTTTAGAAGATAATCTAAAATATAATCCTTTTAGAACAAACAAATTATATGATAGATTAAATAAATTAACGTTAGAAAAACTTAAATACCGATTAAAAGAAATATCTTATGAAGACAACCATTTGTTGGCTAAAAATATTATTACTAACTACCGAGAAGAAAGTTTAAAGAGTAATTATATTTCGATTTCTGAACAATTAAAAGACAAAGAAAAATTTTATAAATCATATAAAAATGAAAATTTAATAAATGAAATTAAGGAATTAAAAAGTAAACAGGAATTTATTGAAAAACAATGGGATATTCTAAACAAATTTGCTTTAAAAAATAAAGATAGAATTGATGCAAAAGAAAAAGACTTAAATTATGAAAGTAAAAAAGAAAAAGAAATTATTGAAAATTTAATTACAGAAAAAACTCATGAACAAAATAAAAATCTAAATATCTTAAGTATGCAAATAAAGAACAATATATATGTTGAAAAAGAATATATGAGAGCTGTTAACCTATATAAATATTTTAGTAAAAATAATACAAAAGAAAAATATAGCAAAAACTTATACAAATTACAAAATAGAATTGAAATATTTACAAAGGAAAGAAAAGAATTACAAATTTATATGAAGAACATTCCTAAAGATAAGTTTATAAAAGAATTAAATAATAACATAAAAGAGAAAGAAGAGACAATATTAAAGATTAAGGGAAACATAAATAAACTTGAACTAGCATCAAATAATATGAACATACTGTTAAATGATCAAGTAATTGAAAAATTAACAATAAATAAATTAAGTACTGGAAAATTTATGATAAACTTCAAAGAAAAAAATAGAATAAATGAAAAAATAAATAAGTTAAATATAGAATATTCAAGTCTTAATAAATTTGATTTATTGAAAAGAAATAATATAAATAAAGAAATAAAAAAATTAACAGAAGAATATAATAAACATAATAGTATTACTAATGAATTAACAGAATTTCATAAAAAAACAGAAAATTATGCAAAAATTTTTAAAGAAGTAAAGGATAATTTTGAAAAAGCAAGAAATAAAATATTTGCAAATGTTAGACTAGAAAAAAGAAAAGAAATGGAATGCGATATTGAAATAGAAATATCAAAAAATATTAAAAATTACAAACAACAACAAAGTAAAATAAATAACATTATATCAAAAATTAACAAAAGCAAAGGTGGTAGAGACAAATTAAAAGAAGTATTATGCGAAATAACTAATAACGATATAAGTGGATACAGCAACTGGGAAATTAATTTAAATAAAGAGAGGGACAGGGAATGGTAAAAAAGATAAGTATTATATTTTATATTTTTTCTGTAATTTTATTTGCACATGAAGTGGTTGTAACTGGAGAAAGTGTACATTTTGAAAACCAAAAAAATATTAGAATAGAAAAAAATATAGTAGAGGAAAAAGATAATGAAAAAAACGATGAAACTGGAGAAACAAATAAAAAATCTGGAGAAAAAGATAAAGATGACAGAAGTAATAAAAAAGAAAATAATAATAAAGGCAAAGAAAGAACAGATGATACAAAAAAAACAAGCACGAAGTAAAGAATTAATACGGTTAGGGTTGCTATGTGAAATAACTGATACAATTCATATTGGACAAGAAATATTACTAGGGCATTTATTGCAATATAAACCATTAATAGAATATAAAGAACTAGGAGAAAATTTAATAAAAGAACTCCAAAATAATGATACTAAAAAAGTAATCAATCTCGACACAAAAAATAAAAAATCAAGAAACCATGATTTAATAACATATGGTTCTTTGTTCGAAATTGCAAAATTAAAAGATAAAAATTTAGCAGAATTAGGCGGATATTTAAAACAAATTTTTAAAGAAAATGAAATTTATATAAATCAGTGTGATATAGTAGGAAAAACATATTTTTTAAAGTTAAAACAAGAAAAAAATCAAGATAAAAAAATATTATTATTTTATTGAAGAGGTGTAAATTGATAACTAAAGAAGTTATAAAAAACAATAAGAAAAATATTATTGTATTAAAGAATAAAATAATTAATAACATGGAAAATAATGATTCATACATAGAAGAATTAATTAGAATTTATAAAAATATAGGTTTAAATTTTTATGAATGTAGCATTATATGCACTAAAAAAGAAATAATAAATTTATCTCCAGTAAAATTTAAAGTGGAATTAGAAAAAGAACTAAAAAAAATAAATTCTAATTTTTTAATAAATTATGGAAAATTAATTAATGCAGAAGCAAAAAGTATAAAAGAAATATTAGATCAATTATGTTATATAGATAATGATGAACTGCTTGAGTTGATTGAAGAATTAGAAGAAAAATCAAACGAAATAGAAAATAATTTAAAAGAATAAATTAGGAGATGAATCTATGGAAAAAGAAAAAAGTAATGAAAAAAATGAAATCAAATTAAAAATCAAAGAAGAAATGGTAAAAGGAAAAAATGCACTTGAACTATCAAAAATATTGCCTATAAATATTGATTATGAAACAGAAAATCATGAAGATGAAACCCCAGACTATGAAGATATAATTGATGATAAGAATGCATCGTCATTATTATAGGAGGAAAAAATTATGAATCCAAAAATAAAAGAATTAAGAGATGAATTCGTTGATAAAGTAATTGAAGAACTTGATAAAGGCAAAATTCCATGGCAAAAGCCTTGGAATATTAAAATGCCTTTAAATGCTGTTACTAACAGAAACTACAATGGACTTAATTCAATTAGGTTATGTTTTTCAAAATATTCTGACCATAGATGGGCTACATATAAGCAAGCAATGGACAATGGTTGGCAAGTGAAAAAAGGAGAAAAAGCAACTAGAATTGAAATTTGGAAACAATACGATAAAAAAACCAAAAAAGATGCCGATTGGGTAGAAATTAATAAATTACCCGATTCTGAAAAAAAAGAATATATAGAAAAACATATACAATTAGTGACCAGAACATATTCAATTTTTAATGCTGAGCAAATTGAAGGAATTCCAACATTAGGCAAAAAAGAAATAACAATAGATTATAATAAAATAGATACAATATTAAATAATTGTGGATGTAAAATAAACTATGGTGGAAATAAAGCTTTCTACGCTCCACTTGATGATGATATTACATTACCACTAAAAAAAAATTTTATCAGTGAAGAAGATTTTTATGGAACAGCATTGCATGAAGTTTCACATTCCACTGGGCATTCTAATAGATTAAATAGAGATCTATCAGGTGGTTTTAAAACAGCAAAATATGCTAAAGAAGAATTAATAGCCGAACTATCTTCTGTTTTTATACAAATGGAGAAAGGTATTAAATATAATTCTCAAAATAACATAGCGTATCTCCAAAGTTGGTCAGAGGTATTAAAAAAAGATAAAAATATATTTTTTGAGGCGGTCAAAGAAGCTGAAAAAGCTTGTGAAATGGTTTTAAGTTATGAAAAAGAAATAAAAATAGAAACAAAAAAATATATAATAACAGAAATTGGTGTAGATGAATTTAAAATAATATTAAAAAATCATAATTTATGGTTATCAACTAATGGTAGTCAAGGAAAGCAAGCAGATTTATCTAATAGAAAATTGGGAAAAGATTTTGATAGTATAAAAATAAATCTTACCAATTATAATATGAGCAAATCAATATGCAAAAATACATCTTTCGCTGATAAAGAGTTATATTATGTAAATTTTGAAGGTGCCAACATAGAAGAAGCCGATTTTACAAATTCCACTTGTTATAAAAGTAATTTTTCTAGTACTTCTGCAAAAAATGCTAATTTCACACTAGCAAGATTGGATGATGTTAGTTTCGTTCATGCAAATCTTGAGAATGCCAACTTTTATGCAGCTATAACATCTAAAGCTAATTTCATAGAGGCTAATTTAAATGGAACAAATATGGAAAGTTCTGAAAAAATTCCATTTGAAAAAAGAATTGAACTTTTACAAAAAAGGATAAATGAACAGTTTGAGGTTTCAAAAGAAATATTATTAAATGGGGAACAAAAAGAATATTATGAAAATGGTGCATTACAAAGAGAAGCTATGTATAAAGATGGCAAATTAAATGGCACAGAAAAAATATACTATAAGAGCGGTAACATACAATCTATAAACAGTTGGAAAGAAAATAAAATTACTGGCATAACTCAAGATTATTACGAGAACGGTCATCTGAAAAATGAAAGTCAATGGTTAAATAGTTATAGAGAAGGAATTTCAAAAAGATACTATGAAAACGGAAAAATAAAACATGAAAGTAACTGGCAAAATTTTGAAAGAAATGGATTATCCAAAGAATATTATGAAAACGGACAATTAAATATAAAATGTAATTACAAAGATGATAAATTACATGGAAAATATGAATCTTTTTATCCGAATGGTCAACGTAAAATAGAATTTATTTATATTAATGGAAAATTAAATGGAGAGCAAAAGTTGTACTATCCAAATGGTCAATTATATAAAGAATACATATGTAAAGAAGGTAAAATAGAAGGTGCTGAAAATACATACTATGAAAATGAAAAATTTATGCAAGAAATGAATTATAAAAATGGAAAACTTGAAGGAATATCAACACAATATTACGAAGATGGTAATCTAAAATTAAATTCTATTTATAAAAATAATGAATTAGAGGGGAATATAAAAATATTTGATCAAACTGTAAAAGAAAAAAAATATGATATAAAAACCGATATAGAATCAGAAATGCTAAAGAAAAGTGGCACAATATTTATCGCTGTGCCATCAGATAAATTTCAATGTACTAACAGAGTTTTATCAGAAATAAGAAAAGAATATTTAACATCTGATAATGTGAAGGATATTGGGAAAAATATAGAAATTAATAAAGATTATTTACAGGTATATAAATTAAACGAAGAAACTAAAACTTATGAATTTAAACAAACAAAAATAAATGAAAAGAAAAAAGAAAAATCAAAAGAACAAGGAATAGAAAAATAAAAATACAATATAGAAAGGAGACAAAAAGAATAGTTTTAAATAGAAAAAAATCTAATAGAATCTAAGAATTTTTTATTGACTTTTATCCAACTTTGAGATATAATTTTATTAACATAAATTCTTGTAATCATATGTTCTTGTACCCGGCAAGTAGAAATCGGTGTGATGTCAAATTTTTCTTGGTTGCTAGTCCATAGTAAAAAAAACTAGATATTCTGTTCTCATATCAGGAAAAAATGGATTGCAAGAATAATCAAAAAAGAGATTCTTATATAAAAAGAATTTCTTTTTATTTTATATGGGGAGCAAAATGAAAAAAATGAGAAAAATTAAAAAATTAAGAGCCGTCATTTTAAAAGAAGAATATTTTGAAAATATGAATATAAAAGTCCCTGATAATGGATTGCTATGGAACAAAACAGGAAGGCCAACTATAATTGTTTTTCCTCACCCAACTAATGAAAATTTATCAATATGCATACCATTAACTTCTGATAAAAATAACCACTATAAAAACCGTGAATGTTTGAAAATTAAAAAATATGGAAAATGTAATACAATAATATTTGATAATTTTAATGGTGTTGAAAATGCTTACCTTATTCAAAATATGTTCCCAATTAGCAACAAATACATACATCATAGTTTTCGCTCTAAAGGTGGTAATGACTATTATTTAAATAAAAAACTTTCAGGAAAAATTTTTGATAATGCAAAAAAAGTTTTTGAATATTATAAAAAAGGAGTAAAAAATGAAATATTAACTAAATTTAATGAAATTGAGGAAGTGTTAGTAAATGAAATAAAAAAAGAAAAAAATAAAGGTTATGAAGGATAACCGGAGGTATAAAAATGAGGAAAATATTTAAAACAGAATATACAAATTTAAAAAATTATATAAATGAAAATACAATAATAACTCTAGAAGAAGTATTAGAAATATATTCTAATAAAGGTGTATTTGACATAAAAAATAACAACAATTCGAATGAATCGCTTTATAAAATACTTGAAATTGAAAAATGGAAAGGAAATATTAGTATTAATAGAACCTGCTAAAGAAATTACAAAACTTAATACAAAGGAGTTCGAAAGATTAGCAAATTCTGATAAATTATTTGATAAAAATTTAAAAAATGAAGAAATGAAAAAAACTCAAGAAATAAAAAAGGAAAAAAACCAGAAAAAGATAATAGCTATGAATTTGGGTTTAAATTATAAAATCTTGTCTACACAAATTTCCAGAATTAATTTTATTTAACATTAATTCTGGAAATTTTTATATTATTTTTTATATTTTTATAAATTCATAAAAACAACTTTTTAAAACCCGCTATTTTAGCGGTTTTTTTGATATTAGATATTAACATATTATATCTAATATGTCAACTGAAATTTAAAAGTAAAAGGAGACAAAATAATGAAAAAAATATCTATTTCAAAATCTAACTCAAGAATCTCAAATTCGAAACTGAATTCAAAAATTTTAAAATTATCTAATTTCTTATTTTTAACTATATCAATTTTTGTAGTTAGTAAAATTTCTGAAGCTTCTTCAAGCAGTATGCCATGGGATGGACCATTGCAAAAATTACTAGATAACATTACCGGACCTGTAGCAAGAACAGTAGCGATACTTGCAGTTGTCGTATGCATGATTGGGTTAATTTTTGGTGCTCATGGAGGAATAGTACAAAAATTAATTCAAATCGCTATTGCTATTGCCATAATTTTTGCAGCAGTCGCATGGGTACCGACATTTTTCGGTTTCTCTGGATCAATATTATTAATATAATTTATATAGGATACTCTTTTATCAATAGTTGTGTAATAATTTATATTTAAATAAATTATTTTGAAACAAATAAAAAGATATGTTTAAAAGTTAAATATCTTAACTCTAAACATATTATACAAGGAGAAGGTATATGGAATCAAAAGATTATCGACCAATGGATTCATTTACTTTAGATGGAAGAGAAATAAATCCAATTGATCCATTTCATGAGCATTATTTCAGATTGAATCGCTCAAAAAGGAATTGGCAGATTACATGCATATGTTTTTTTATATTGTGTTTAATTCTATTGGTATCATATGTAAATTTATCTAATAGAGTTTATATTGAACCATATATCGTTTTCATAAATGAAAAAGAGGGAATAATCAGAAATATCGGTGAATTATCTCATATTAAATATGTGCCTAACGATAAAGTCATATTTTCTACAATTTTAACCCATATAACAGATACTCGATCCATTCCGCTTGATTATGTAATGTATGGTAAAAATATAGAAAAACAATATTTATTTTTAAATAATATATCTTTACAAAAATTACTTTCTTATATAGAAGCCGACAATATAAAAGAAATGTTTAAGAAAAAGGAAAGTCGAGATATAGCAATAACTACAATATTGAAAATGAATAATACTTCTTACCAAGCACGTTGGGAAGAAACAACTTATTCAGAAAATGGTACAATTAAAAAGAAAGAAAAATTCCAAGGAATTTTTACTATTGAAATAAAAGAATCCAAGGATGAAAAAGCTATTAGGATTAATCCTTTAGGAATTATCATAAAAGATTTTTCTTACCAAAAAGAATTATAATTAGGAGAAAATATGAAAAAATTAAAATTTATACTTTTTTTATTCTCATTATCTTCAATCTTATTGGCAACTAAAAATGAAAGTACAAATACTAATAATCCTACACAAATAACACAAGAAATGGTTGATGACTCAATAAGAAAATATGGAATAAATATTTATGAAGAAACTCAAGCCGTAGAAGAAATAAAATCTACGTATGTTGATTATTCCATGAAGGAACCAGAAATAAAATCTGGTTTAAAAGATGCCAAACGAAATATTGCTACAAATTTTGTTTATGTTGAAAATGATATGTATAGAATTTATTGTAGAGCAGGATTTATTACTACAATATATTTAAACCCTGATGAGGAAATTATTTATACAGCTGGAGGAGACACTGCAAGATGGGTGATTGATCAAGGAACATCAGGAAGCGAAAAAGGGGTTCGCCAAGTAGTAGTAATAAAACCTTTTTTTACTGGAATAAAAAGTAATTTATTAATAAATACTTCAAAAAGAAGTTATAATTTTTTTCTGCAGGCAGCAAATGATTGGTATAATCCAGCAGTAGAGTTCTTATATCCAAAGGAAGCACAAAAAGCTTTAGAAAATATTAAAAAAAATACTATAGCTTCCACAAATGTATCTCTAGAAAGTTTGAATTATGATTACAAATGGAATAAAAAAAAATATTATTGGTCTCCTCGTGAAGTATTTAATGATGGATCTAAAACCTTCGTCATTCTTAATGAAGCTATAAAAAACAGAGAGATCCCCGTGCTTTATATAAAAGATGAACAGACTGGAAAACTAGCATTAGTAAGGTATCGAATGCAAGATAATGTTGCTGTTATTGATAGATTGTTTGAACAAGCAACTTTAAAAATGGGGAAAAAAGAAATAACAATAAAAAGAAAAGGTAGTATGGTAAGAAATGAATCAGACATATACAGAATAAGAAGATAGGTGGAAACTATTTATGGATAATAATTTGAACAATATTGAGCAACAAACCAATGTTACACAAAGTCCTATACGTAACGAAAACTACCTTGGTAAGTTTCCCAGAAAAAATTTAATAATAATACTTTTTATAATAGTACTTTTTATTCTTGCTTACTTTATGATGAAAAGACCACCAAAGCAAGATACTGTTTTTAAACAAGAAGAAGAAACAACAACGGCTCCTGAAAATCCTTTTTCTGGATCTTACAAAGACAATCGACAAGAAGATATATTGGACAGAAATCCTAGTGATAAAATTACAAATGAACAAAACAATCAACAACAATCTAATAGAGAAATTGATTCAATGGCAGAATATAAAAAAGAACAACTTCGCAAACTAAGAGAATCAACCGATACAGCTAGGCTTTCTCCAGTTAGTTTTGGTATGATGTCTAATAATAATGCCAATATAAATTTAAATAATACGGAAGAAATTCCTGACCAAGATGTTGACCTAAACAGGCAAGCTTCAAAAGCAAAATTTTTACAAACTGCAAAAACCAATAAATTTTATTTGAGTGGTACGATAATTCCTAAAATTTCAGAATATGAAGTAAAAACTGGTGATTTTATTCCTGCTATTATGCTATCTGGCATAAATTCGGATCTACCTGCTAAAATTATTGTTGCTCTCGTAAGAGCGAACGTATATGACACTGTAACAGGAAATTATTTGCTAATTCCACAGGGAACTAGAATCGTTGGAACTTATGACAGTAATGTAACCTTTGGGCAAAATCGTTTGCTTGTTGTTTGGCAAAGAATGATCTTTCCAAACGGATCATCTATTAATTTAGAAAATATGCAAGGTGTTGATTTAACTGGAAAAGCAGGAATTACAGGCAAGGTAAATAATCATTTCGCAACTTTACTAAAAGGTGTAGTTTTGGCTTCTATAATGGGGGCTGCCGCTGCTGTGATAACAGATGAAAATGATACCTGGCAAAGTGCCGCTGCCAATGGTGCTGGGGAACAAATTATTACAATTGGGGATAAATTTGCTGAGAGAGCCTTAAGTCGTCAACCAACAATTGATATCAAAGAAGGAACTAGGTTTAATATTATGGTGCATTCAGATATGATTTTATCTCCATATTCTATTTCTTCAAGAAGGTGATTAAAATAAAAAAGAAAACTATCTTTATTATTATGATGATTAGTTTTTTTATCTCACTCGTTGTGGCAACACAAATGTTTGCAAAATATACCAATTACCATACTTCGTTGGGTGGTTTTACAATTGGTGATATTCATGTGTATCACCCACTTCAATTTTTTGAATTTATTAGTAAATTTAAAAAAAGCGCACCTTTGGCTAATGCAATATCCACAAAAATATTTTTTATAATTAATTTTACTGCCTTTTTTATAATTTTTATGATTACAAGAAAAAATATAAAAAATATTTCTCACGGTAGCGCAAGTTTTGCTGAAAAAAATGATATAGATTCAATGGATCTATTTCCAAAAAAAGAAGAGATAATAAAGGCATATGAAAAGGCTGGATTTTATAGCTTATATAAAGAAAAAATAAAAACAAAAGAAGAATTTGAAACTGATGGTGTTGTTATTGGCCGTGATCAATTTGGAAGAGATTTAATGGATATACAAACGCATCCAGTAACAATAGTAGCACCAACAAGATCTGGAAAGGGGGTTTCTTTAGTTATCCCTACTCTTTTGACTTGGAAAGGTAGTGTGATAATAAATGATATTAAAGGAGAAAACTGGGCATTAACTTCTGTATATAGAACTTCTATAGGCCAAAAATGTTTAAAATTTGCACCTACCGATTTAGATAGTTGTCATTTTAATCCATTAGTGGAAATAAGAAAAGCCTCTTTATTTGAATATCAAGATGCTAGAAACATAGCTGATATAATAATTAGTCCTGATCCAGATAAAGATGATTTTTTTTCGAAAAATGCAGTAAATTTACTTACTGCAGTTATATTGCATGTTCTATATGTAATAGAAGATAGAGTAGCCACATTAGTTGATGTAAATGATTTTATGACTAATCCATCAAATTCATTAGAGGAAAAACTAGAATTGATGAAAACAACCCCCCATAATCAAAAATATGAAGAAAATTTATTTGAAAATATTTATGGAAAAGTGATTGAAATTGATGGTGATTTACAACCAAGAGTACACCCAAGTATTTCAGAGATTGGTTCCCATTTGCTAAATTCTGCACCAAATGAACGATCGGGAATTATATCTTCTTCTCTTACTAATATAAAAGTACTTACAACTCCTACAATAGCAAAAAATATTCAAAATTCTGATTTCAGAATTGATGATTTAATGAATTTTGAAGTACCAATATCCTTATACTTTGTTACTCCTCCATCTGACTTGAGAATTGTAGCAGTATTAATGAAAATATTACTTACTCAAATTATTTATATCTTAACTAAAAAAATGAAAATTGTGGATGGAAGAACCGATTATAAAAATAAGTTATTACTTTTGATTGATGAATTTCCGACTCTAGGGCGAATGAATTTATTACATGATTCATTGGCCTATGTTGCAGGATATGGAATTAAACCAACAATAATAATTCAAGATATTGCACAGATTAATAAAATATACGGAGAAAATAATTCTATTATATCTAATTGCCGAATTTCTGTTTTTTATACTCCTAATGATGAGAAAACACCTATGTTAATTGAAAAAAAATTAGGCAAAAAAACAGTAAAACAAACCACAGAATCATATGATGGTGCATTTAAAATAATGGCAAAAAAACACTATAATGAATCCTATATCAGCAGATCATTAATGACACCTGATGAAATCTCTCAAATGGATGAAGATAAAACTCTTATTTTTGTTACAGGTAAAAAACCTATTATGGGTCAAAAAATTCGATGGTATTTAGAAGAAAAATTTAAAAAAAGACAAGCTATAAAACTATAATTATGAGGTGATAAAATGAGTAAAACTAAACTATCTATATTTGAAGAACAAATAAAAAACATGCAAGAAAATCTAAAAAGAAAAAGAGAAGAATACGATAAGCTTCGTAAAGTTACTCTGCTAAAGATAGCAGAAAAAATTATGCCAAAAGATTTAACTGTTGATAATATAAACTTAATTTTAAATGATAAAATTAAAATCGAAGAATTACAAAAAATTATAACTAATAAAATTGAAAAATTTTCGATTACTCAAATTGAAATTAGTGAAAATAATGAACCTCTATTTGAACAAGAGGTATAAATGAACAATGAGAATAATAATACTAAAGAAATCCTGGAATATACTTTTGGGAAAGATGTAATGAAATTTTTAAATGACGATGACATAATTGAAATTATGTTAAATGATGATCAGCATTTATGGACAGATAGTTTAACCAAAGGTATGATAGATACGGGAATAATTATAAATTCTGATGTTGCTAAAAATGCAATTTATTTAATAGCAAGTTCAATTTATCATGAAATAAATGAAATAAATCCATGCATAGATGCAGAACTTCCTATAAGCGGTGAAAGGTTCCATGGAGATATTCCGCCAATAGTTATAAATCCTACTTTTTCAATTCGGAAAAAAGCGGTATTAATATTTTCATTAGATGATTATGTTGAAAAAAATATTATGACTGAAAACCATAAAAATGTTATCTGCGAAGCAGTCAAAAATCATAAAAATATTCTTGTTGTAGGTGGTACCGGTTCAGGGAAAACTACCCTTTGTAATGCAATAATACAAGAAATAGCCAAATTCAATGAAAGAATAATTATAATTGAAGATACTAGAGAATTGCAATACTCTGGTGACAACAAAATCTATTATCGCACTTCTGAAACAAAAAAAATAAGGGATTTAATATTTAATTCTATGAGAATGCGACCAGACAGAATTTTTGTCGGCGAACTACGTGATGGAGCAGCTCTTGAATTATTAAAGGCATGGAATTCTGGACATCCCGGAGGGATATGCACAATCCATGCAAACTCTGTAAGTGGTGGTTTGAGAAAACTTGAACAATATATAATGGAAGTCTCTGCAAATTCTCAATCAGAGGTAATTGCAGATGTTGTAAATGTCGTAGTTTATATTGAAAAACATAAACTTGGAAGAGAAGTAAAAGAAATAGTTGAAGTCATCGGTTACGATAATAGAAATTATATATATAAAAAAGTGGAGTAATGCTATGAAAGAAAAAATTTGCAAAGCACTAATAGTTGATATAACTATTGCTGGTGGAGCAAGAATACCAGTTATATTAAATGCTGGTTCTGCTTTTTGTATGCTGTATATAAGGTGGTATCTAATATTCATCTTTATTTTAACTCATATATTAATAGTAGATTTTACAAAAAAAGATGGGAAATTTTTTGAACACTTTATAGAATCTTTAAAATATAACAATCGCTATGAATCATAAGGAGTAACTATGTTTTTAAATGAGGGCATGAAAAATTATAATAAAGATCTTTTAAAATTTTTTAATAATAAATCTCATAAGTTGGTTCATCTTTTACCATGGGCATATATTTTAGAAGATGGGATAATAATAAATAAAACTGGTGCATTCCAGACAACTTTTTCATACAGAGGATCCGATCTTGCATCATGCACGATGGACGAATTAAATAATCTTTCTTCTAGGTTAAACAATACACTCAAGAGAGTAGACGAAAGGTGGACTTTTCATATTGAAATGAGAAGATTCAAATCAAAGTCATATATGAAAAAATCATATATGAAAGAAATTCCAGTTCAAATTATTGAAAGAGAAAGAGAAGATTTTTTCAAATCTGGAAGCCATTATGAAAGTAAATATTACATAACAATCACATACCGTACTCCAGAAGACAAATATAAAAAATTAGGTTCTTTATTTTTCACAAAATCTACAGAACAGGAAATTTTATCTACATTCCAAGAAAATTTGAAATCATACAAAGATGAAATAACAAATATCTATTATCTATTAAGTGAATGTTTTAAAGAAATCACTATGTTAAATACTAAAGAACAACTAAGTTATTACCATAGTTGTATTTCAGATTCAGACTTTGAGATAGAAGTTCCTCAATATTGTTTTTCTCTTTTGGATAATTATCTGGCTGATTGTGATTTAATTGCTGGGATGGAGCCGATGTTAGGTAAAAATTTCTTTAAAACTATATCTATTTTAAATTTTCCCAATGATTCGTTTGAAGGAATTTTAGATAAACTAAATAATACAAATATAGAATTCAGGTTAGTTACACGATTCATTCCGCTTGAAAAGTTTTCAGCTTTAACTGAATTAAACAAATACTACAAAAAATGGTATGGAAAACGCAAATCATTTAAAGATTCAATAGCCGAAGCTGTAACTCAAAAGGAAACTAAAAGTTTTAATCGTAACGCACTAGCTAATGCCGAAGAAGTCCAACAAGAACAATACAAAGTGGAAGGTGATCAAATATCTATTGGTTTTTATACTTTAACCGCAGTCATATTTGATCAAGATAAAAAAATATTAGAAGATAATTGCTCATTAATAAAAAATATACTAAATTCAATTGGGTTTGTTTCTAAAATAGAAACTTTTCATAATATGGAAGCATTCCTAGGAACAATTCCAGGAAATGTACTATGTAACGATAGAAGACCGCCAATCAGTTCACTTTCTACGGCACATTTGATACCAACATCAGCAGTATGGAGTGGTAGAGAAAAAAATTATCATCTGAATGAGCCAGCATTGGTATATACACAAACCACTGGGAGCACTCCTTTTAGAATAAATCTCCATTATGGGGATGTTGGTCACTCTCTAGTATTTGGTCCAACTGGTAGCGGAAAATCTGTGCTTTTAAATTTTTTAACAGCACAATTTTTGGGATATAAAAATGCTAAAGTTTATACGTTTGACATGGGTGGTTCCTCACGTGTCCTGAATTATGCTTGTAATGGAAAATTTTATGATCTAGGAGAAAATAAAACACTTTCTTTTCAGCCACTAAAAAACATTCATAATGAACTGGAAAAAGAATGGGCTGCTGAATTTATTGCAACGATCATAGAAGAACAAAATATAATATTAAATCCTGAGTTAAAACAATTAATCTGGAATACTTTAGGCAGCTTAGCGGCTTATGATACAGGCAAAAGAACAATGTCGTTATTTAGGGATCTGTTGTTTGGACAGAATAAAAAACTCGGAGAAACATTAAATATATTTACAGGTAAAGGTCAACTTGCACGTTACTTTGATAGTGACAATGAAAATTTTGAAGAATCTAGTTTTACCGTCTTTGAAATGGAGAAGATAGTCGATAATAAAGCGGCGATTTCTCCAGCACTAGATTATTTATTTCACATGTTAGAAAATAAATTAGATGGTAATCCAGTTTTAATTTGTTTAGATGAAGCTTGGGTGTTCCTTAATAACCCAAAATTTGAAGATAGAATAAAAAAATGGTTAAAAACTTTTAGAAAAAAAAATGCTTCTGTAATTTTTGCAACACAATCAATGAGTGATGCTAGAGACAGTAAAATTTTACATGGTTTATTGGATAATTGCTATACTCGATTTTATCTTCCAAATGCAAATGCTGCTGGAGAAGACCAAAAAGATATTTATAAACTTTTTGGTTTAAATCCTACGGAAATTAACAGAATTGCATATGCTATACCGAAACGACAATATTATTTCAAGAACCCAGAGGGTTCTAGACTATTTGAATTGGCTCTATCTAATATAGAATTAGCATATGTGGCCACATCTACTAAAGAAGATCAAATAAAAGCGAAAGATATAAAAAACACTATAGGTTCTAAAGAAAAATTTAATGCACAATGGCTAAATTTCAAAGGATTCAACGGAGACAATATTATAGAAACAGTAAAAAATTTAACGAATGAAAAAACCAATGAAAGAGGGGGTGAAAACAATGAAAAAACTTAGCAAATGTATAATGTATATACTTTTATTATCAAATTTTTTATTTTCTAAAGATGATGACTATATAGAAAACCCTATTCAAACAGCTGGAATAGCTTTAAATTATATTCGATCAATTTATAATGCGGAAGGAGAAATAAGGTCATTACCTCTATTAAATTTACGACTTAATCGTTTTTTTCTTAGGGGATCACTAGAACTAGGATATATTTTCTATGAAGAACCAATGTTTAAATTTTCTCTAATAGTTAATCCTCTTTACGGATATTTCGATGGATGGACTATAAAATCAAAAAAAATGAAAGATGGGTATCGTAATATTGATAATCGAAAAGCATTTCCTGTTGGCGGGGTTTCTTTAGATGCTTTTTTAACTGATGAAATTTTTACAAATTTAACTTATCAAATTGGTAAAAATGGGTCGAAAGCCGAAATTACATTTGGAACAATTTTTAGAATTTTTGATAGATTTACTATAATTCCATCAATTTCTGGAAAAATTATGGATAAAAAATTTACAAATCATTTTATTGGAATAACAGAACAAGAAGTTATTAAAAACGCTAAAATTAAAGAGTCATACAAAGGGCGAACATCATTTAGTGGCGCATCTAACATATCATTAGAGTGTGCAATAAATGATAATTTTGCTGCAACAATTTTTTCTGGAATTGAAATCGTTGATGATAAAATAAAAAAATCTCCGATTGTAAAAATTAATACCCAACTTTATGGCGGTTTGGGGTTAAGAGTTACTTTTTAAAATCTAAAAGAAATAGAGCCATGGGCTGACTCTATTTCCGATGTTGGTTGCGTTTTTCATTTTTTACATCTAGTATTAAATTATATTATATAATTCAACCTGTTGAATTCGATTGTATAATATAATTTTACACATGTCAATTTATTTTTTAAAATAATCTGAAATTTTGTGATAGAATAACATTAAAAAAATTATATTATAAGGTGATAAATTTGAATAAAAAAATAAGAAAAACACTTTTTTCAGAAGTTGTAAAAGAGTGGTTAACAACAATGAAATATAATATAGAGAAATCTACGTATCTTGGATATGAAAGTATTGTCAAAAACATTATTATTCCATATTTCGAGAAAAAGAAAATTTACATAGAGGATATAACAACTAGCGATTTACAAAAATTTTATTTTTCAGAATTAGACAGAGGTATAAATGTTTCAACTTTAAAAAAGAGACATATCATAATTAAACCTGTATTGGATTATGCTATATATGTGTTAAAACTTAGAATTGATAATCCAGCAATTTATATTAAATTCCCTAAGTCAAAAAAATTTATGCATGAAATTTTGGAACCAGAAACTTTAAAATTTTTATTAGAAAAAGAAAAAAATAACCAAATAGAAATGGGAATATTTTTAGGTGGAATTTATGGTTTAAGAAGAAGCGAAATTATTGGTTTAAAGTGGTCTTCAATAGATCTGGTTAAAAATATTTTTTTAGTTAAAGATACAGTTTTAAGAATCAAAATTAATGGAAAATTACAAATCATAGAGAGAAATTACGGTAAAACAGATTCTAGCTATAGAAATTTCCCAATAATTCCTGAATTTAAGAATCTTCTCATTAGAATAAAGGCAAAGCAAGACGAAGATTTAAAGAAAAAATGTTATAAGAAAAAGTATTTAGAATATATTTATAGGGATGGATTTGGTGAATTAGTCAAACCAGGTTATCTTTCAAGAAAGTTTAAACAAATTCTATCAAAGTATAATGTCAAAGAAGTACGATTTCATGATTTAAGGCATACCTGCGCAACTTTTCTATACCAAATGGGAATTCCAATGAAAGATATCCAAAATTGGCTTGGTCATAGTAGTATTTCTACGACAATGAATATCTATACCCATTTAAATTTTGAGAATAAAAAATTGATAGGAGAAAAAATTGACTTATTATTCAAAAAATGAGTAAAAATACCGCAATTAAATTGTCTTTAAAAACTATGTAAAAAAATATATTGACTTTTTAAAAATAATACTGTACCCTATAATAGGGTGAGAATATTGAGTATTCTGAAAGTATTAGGATCAAACATAAAAAGGATTAGAATTAACAAAAAAATATCTCAGATAAAATTATCTAAATTACTTAATTATGCAGAACCAGCAACTTTGACTAGAATTGAACAAGGTAAGTCTGGCATGTCTTTAAGAAAGGTCGAAGAGGTAGCAAAAGTGCTTGATATTGATGTATATGAGTTGTTTTTAGATAAAATTGATTCTGAAAGATTTAATGCTCTAAAATTGTTAGAAATACTAAAAAGAACCAATAGTTCTTTGTTAGAAAACTTTGCAAAAGTATCTGAAGTATCTGAATTTTTTAAAGAATATGGTGAAATAGTCGAAAAATTTAATGTTTTGACGGGGGCGATTAGCAAGGAAATTAAAAAATAGGTCATAAAATAAAATATTTAACTTCTAAATCAGAAAAACTTATAATTTATTGACAGTTTAGTTGGTATCACCCTTTGACTCCGTCACGCGTTGGTTCGAATCCAACCATCCCAGCCAAATAAAATTATAAATTAGCTCTTTTTAACGGGATCGTTTTAAGGGCTTTATTTTTTTGTTTTAGGGGTTTTACTTATTTATTGGTTAATTTATCCTATGAAGCATTCGGAGGGGGGGAAATTTCAATGGTAGTGACTTTATTTGATGGTTTAAAGATTGTTTTATATTAAATTTTTTTGAAAACAATACTGCATAGCAGAAAAATTTTGCCCTTGTCAAACCTAAATGACCCAGACCCAGACCATTGGATTAACGAATGGGGGTTCGTGCTTGCTAAAAATGAAAATCTCAAAGAGGGCTTATGAGCCTTATTAAAGACTGGAATAATAAAAATATATTAAGGTAGTGTTTTATCTTAAAAACAGCTTTATTGACAAATTAAAATTCGCATGCTATACTTTTACGATACTATATTTAAAAAATACGAAACCAATCGTTTTTGTATAAAATATAAATAAAAAAATAGAGAAAAAATCAAAAGGAGAAAAAATGGCATACCAATTAAGAGAAGTAACACTAAGAACAAATAACACAAGTGAAGGTATAAAAAAAATAATTGAAATCTGGCAAGATATTGAAAGTGGTAAATTGCCTATTCTTTACGATACTGACCATAAATTGATAGAAGAATTTCCTATAATATCAACATACAGCAATTATGCTAGCGATGAAAATTGTGATTTTGACTTTAGCATAATGAGGGTAGCATTTGAATTTTTTCAGGATATAGAAGAATCTGTGGTTAGTGGAAAATATTTAAAATATGATGAGTCATCTGATAATGATGATTTTGGAATATGTTCAAAAAAGGCATGGAGAAAGGTTGGGGATGAGCAAAAATCCGGAAATATAAATAGAGCATTTTCTGAAGATTATGAAACATTTATTCCTGCCAAATATGCTAAAGACGGAAAAGTTCATTGTTATTTGTATATTGCTATCAAATAAGTGCTTTTAAAAAATTTTCTATAGAAACACAAACTCTCGCAGTTTTACAAAAATCTAAAAAATATTATTTGATGGAGGTAGATTAAATGAATAAAGCATCAGTTATATGTATCGGTGTAAAAAACATGGAAGAATCTTTTAATTTTTATAAAAAACTAGGTTTTTCTACAAAGGAAGAATGGAATAACCAACCAGTAGTTTTTTTTGATACAGTAGGAACAAAACTTGAATTATATCCGTTAGATTTGCTGGCTAAGGATATAGATGAAACAAATCCACCCAAAATAACAACAGGATTTTCAGGCATTACTTTAGCTCATAATGTAGCCAGTGAAAAAGAAGTTGATGAGGTAATAGAATTGGCCAGAAAAAACGGTGCAACAATAGCAAAAGAGCCTAAAAAAGTATTTTGGGGAGGATATAGCGGATATTTTGTTGACCCAAATGGATATTATTGGGAAGTTGCATATAATCCGGGATGGAAATTTGATGAAACCGGATTAATTGTATTTTAATTTGAGAGACTATACAAAACTATCTATATCCCGTATTTCTTCATTTTTCTCCACAATGTAGTTCTATCTATGCCGAGTTTCTCGGCTGCTTTAATTTTATTATGATTCACACTCATTAAAATATTTTTTATGTTAGCTTTTTCTTTTTCATCTTCTTTTTCACAATTTATAAATAAATCATTTGGCAATGTTAAATCATAGGCTTTATTGTCATCAATATCATCTTGATATAACATAGTGAGCATATCTTCTTTAGATACGACATCATTATTTTTCAGAACGCTTAAGCGTTCTGTAATGTTGATAAGTTCTCTTATATTTCCTGGGAATTTATAATTAGAAATTATAAATTCCGCTTCTTTTGAAAATGAAGGCATAATAAATCCCAGCTTTTGGCAATGATAATTCAAATAATACTTAAATAATTCTATTATATCTTCTTTTCTTTCTCTTAATGGTGGAATAAGTAATTTTAAAACATCCAACCTATACAAGAGATCTTCTCTGAATTTTCCTTCTGCAAGTAATTTTTTCATATTTTTGTTTGTGGCTGTGATAATACGTACATCAATTGGAATAAACGTAGTTCCTCCCACCCTCCTTACTTCATGTTCTTGTAATACACGTAATAACTTACTTTGAAACGAAATAGGGATTTCAGAAATCTCATCAAGAAATAAAGTTCCTTTATGTGCCAATTCAAACAAACCTATTTGTCCGCCTTTTTTTGAACCTGTAAACGCTCCTTCTTCATACCCGAATAGTTCACTTTCCAGTAAGTTTGTAGAAAGAGCTGCACAATTCACCCCAACAAAGCTTTCATCCTTCCTGCTACTTTCATTATGTATACTTTGTACAAATAGTTCCTTTCCTGTTCCTGTCTCACCTACTATCAAAATATTGGAAGAAACAGCAGCGTATTTTTTAGCATTTTGAATTAAATTTTTAAAAACACTGCTTTTATAGATAATATCACTAAATTTGTATTTGGCAACCAATCCTTTTTCACTCATTTTTTTCCTTATTTGTGATTCTAATTGTTGTACTTTAGTAACTGTAAAGAAACATATAATGATTCCTGAAATAATATTATCGACTTTTACAGGAGTATAATCAACGGATATTGTTATATTTTTAAAAGTGTATAATTTATTTGAAACAATGTTTCCTGTTTCAAAGCATGTATTTATAGCATCCTTCATAAATGGTGCTATTTGGAAGATAGACCGATTATATGTATCTATATCTGTATTTAAAAAGTATTTTTTAGCTTCATCATTTATTTCTTCTATATTTTTTTCTGAATTTATATAAAAAATCCCTGTATTTGAAGTCTTTGTTATAATCCGTAATATTTCGGATTTTTCACGTTCTTCATGTATTGCCTGTGCTATATGTATGGCCTCTTCGAATACTTTATATATGGTCTCTTTGCTTACCTTTATAGTGACTGCATCTATTCCCTTGTCTTTAACATATAATGTAGTGGAATATCCCCCTACGATACAATCGCATTTGTCTTTTTTTGCCTTTCTTATGCTCGTTTCCATATCATGTACTTCATCAATCGGATAACTTATCAATTGACAATTCCCTATTTCTTCCAAGTTATTAAAATCAAGTACATTAAAAAATTTTAAAAATCTTCCAATTATACCTATTTTTTTAGGATGATATTTTTCATGTGCTTCACAAATTGCCTGTACGATATCATATCCTGTAATCGGAATTTCCAAAATTGCTTTATTGGGGTACATTTTTTTCAATTCTTTAAATGTAAAATTACGACCTACATAAACATCATATACTTTTTCCATCTTATATTTTCTAACCATATCTACTGTCATTACAAGAAAATTTACATTTAGAGATTTTTTAAATGGATGATTGTTATAAATTTCGTTTATTATAGGTTTCAATTCCGGATAAGGAACAATAAAAAATATATTTATCATGTTGCATCCTCCTGAAACATGTTGCATATGCTGCAACGTATATTACAACATATTTTACAACATTTATAATATAAAATCAATCTATTCTGTTCAAAAACAATATTTTACGTATTTAAATAATTCAAAATAAATTGGCATAAATTTTGCTTCATAAATATTCGACATAATAAAATTATTAATTATTTATTATTATAAAAAAATAGCATCATGGAGGGAGGTATTAGAGTGATTTATACTCAATTATTTGAAAAATTTAAGAAAAAAGACTCAGTAATAGCTGCGTATATAGGGGCAGGACATTTCGGAACAGCAGTAGTCACGCAACAAAAATATGTAAAAGATCTATCGATTCCTATTGTTGCAGACACTAATTTGGAAAATGCAAAAATTTCATTTTTAAAAGCAGGTATACCCGAAAATAAAATAGTATACTGTAATACCGCCAAAACTGCTAGTGCAGCACTCTTGCGAGGAGAATTTATCTATACGGATAAAGTTTCCATATTAATGGAAATACCGGAAATAGATATAATCTGCGAAGGAACAGGGATTCCAGAAGCCGGAGCAAGATATTGTATGACAGCGTTGGAAAATGGAAAAAATGTTGCTATAGTTTCCAAAGAATTGGACTCTGTAATTGGTACAATATTAAAAAAGAAAGCTGATGAAAAAAATCTTATATATACACCAGTAGACGGAGATCAGCATGGATTACTTATACAACTTTTTGAATGGGCAAAAGAAATAGGTCTTACAGTTATATCCGCTGGAAAATCTAGAGATGGTGAATTTGTATATGATGAAAAAAATAAAACTGTTACAATAGCCGCTGATGGTATTACGGTTCATAAAACTGTGACTGCACATATTCCAGATGATTATATAAAATATTTTGAGATGATACCAGAAGGAAAAGCCCAAGATTATATTGAAAAAAGAGCTGAAATATTGAAAAATTTACCAGGAGCCGGAGGATTTGATCTGTGTGAACTAACTATCATGGCCAATGCAACTGGACTAAAACCTTACAGACCGGAATTAACTCAAGGAATTTTAAGAATTACTGAACTACCAATAGCATACTGTTCTACTAACAATGGTGGAATCTACAAAGATGAAGAAGGAATAATTGACATTCAAACATGTTTTAGAAGAAAAGATGAATCAGGAATGGGCGGGGGAGTATTCTTAGTGGTTAGGTGTGATAATGCATACTCAAATTATATTCTAACAACAAAAGGGCAAATACCGAATTATGATTGTTCTACAGCTGTCATTTATCGCCCCTATCACCTTTGCGGGGTCGAAGTTTCCACTACATTAAAGGCAGCAGTAATGTTAGGACTTGATACAGGATCCGCTAATTACAAACCTAGATTTGATCTCGTAAGAAAAGCTCTTTGCGATATCAAAATCGGAGAAATTTTTGGAAATGATCATGATTCTAGGATGACATCATTAATATACCCGGCTACATCACGTGGGGCAGATTCCGCTGTACCAGCTCATATGTTGGATGGGAATACAGTAAAAAAAGAAATAAAGGCCGGAGAAATAATCACTTATTCTATGGTGGAAGAACCAAAAAACTCAATGTTATGGGAATTAAGATTGGAACAAGAAAAAACATTTAAAAAATAATATTAACTACAAAGGAGGTATTTATTTATGAAAATTTGTGCTACTATGAAAAAATTTCCAGGTGGAATGATGGTTATTCCTTTATTATTGGGATGTCTTGTAAATACTTTTATACCAAGTATATTAGGAATTGGTGGTTTCACTACAGGATTATTTAAAAGCGGAACAGCAACATTGGTAGGATTATTTATTTTATGCAGTGGAGCATCTATAAATTTTAAACAGGCAGGCCTCCCGATTTACAAAGGAACAGTATTGACAGTATTAAAATACGTAATAGGCGTTGCTCTCGGCTGGGGATTAAATAAAATATTCGGTTCTTACGCAATTTTAGGATTGACTCCTTTAGCAGTTATTACTGCTGTTACAAATTCAAATGGTGCCATTTATACAGCCCTTGCAAAAGAATTCGGTGATTCTACTGACGTAGGCGCAATTGCAATTCTTTCGCTAAATGATGGTCCTTTTTTAACAATGATCGCATTAGGAACCACAGGATTGGCAGATATCCCATTAATCGCATTAATTGCTGCTATTGTTCCTTTAATCATAGGTATGCTTTTAGGTAATTTGGATGAAGATTTTAAAAAATTACTCACAGACGGATTATCTATGCTCCTCCCATTTAATGGTTTTGTACTCGGTGCCAACATGAGTTTATTTACTATTTTTAAAGCAGGTGTAGGTGGACTTGTATTAGGTATGTTAACAGTAGTTTTTACAGGAGTTTTTACTTATTTCTTGTATAGTTTTATCAGAAAAAAACCAGATCCTATGGGGATGGCTATTGGAACTACCGGAGGTAACGCCGTTGCAGTACCGGCATCCGTTGCTATGGCTGACCCTACACTAAATCCTATAGTAGAAGTAGCAACAGCCCAAGTGGCGGCATCTGTTGTTGTGTCAGCTATCTTAGCTCCGATTTTGACTGGATATTTCTATAAGAAAGCTCAAAAAAAATTGGAACAAAATAGCGAATCTAAAGAGAATAATAAATCTTAAAAAATTAGGAGGTCTGCTTATGGATAATCTTTTAATAAAAGCAAAAAATATAATCGCAGGAAAAGAATTAAAAGTAATTAAGAATGCAGGTATTCTTATAGAAAATGGTAAAATATCCAAAATATATGAAGATATATCTAAAATAAAAATTTCAGATAATTTTAAAATTATAGATGCAGAAGGTGATACAATTATTCCCGGCATGATAGATTGCCATAATCATTTAGCATTAGATGCAAGACTTCAAAACCATCTAGTAAAAATGAATGATTGCGAGGCCGAACAAACTATAAGGGCACTAAAAACAATGAAAGATGATTTATACTCAGGTGTAACAACTGCAAGATGCTGCGGAGATCGATTTTATATAGATGTGGCATGTAGGCAAGCCCAGAAAGAAGGCAGAATCATCGGTCCAAGATTGATTGTGAGTGGTATAGGAATGAGAAGCCTCCACGGACATGGGTATGTTGGAATGCCTCATTGTGGCCCGGAAGAATTCAGAAAAACCTCCAGAGAAAATATCGAAAAAGGGGTTAATTTTTTAAAAGTTTTTATGACTAAAGTAATTAACGCGACTCCATTTATTTATCACTTTCTTACAATGGAAGAGTTGAATGTAGTTGTAACAGAAGCAAAAAGTGTAGGTATTAGTACATCATGTCATTGCTCTGGTGGTCAAGGCCTGGATGCCTGTTTGACAGCCGGTATTGACTGCTTAGAACATGTGTATTATATAACTAAAAAGCAAATAGAACAAGTAAAGGAAAAAGATAGATGGGTAGTCTATACTCCAAGTTATGCACTAAATGATGAGCTTTTATTTAAATTTTCTCCCCATGATAAAGATGGTAGCTTAAGGGAGAAAGAAATAATATGCGATTGTTTATCAGATGCGATAAAAAATGAACTAAAATTTGGTATCGGAACAGATGGATTGCATACAGGTCTTGCTCAAGAAGCAATATACATTTCATCTCTGGGTGCTAAAAATAAAGATGTATTAGCCGGTATAACAACCAATGCTGCTAAACTTTGCGGTATTCAAAATATTACCGGATCAATAACAGAAGGTTTAGAAGCTGATTTAGTAATTCTAGATGGGAACCCACTGGAAGATATAAAAGCATTGAAAAGAGTGAAGACCGTTATTCAAGGTGGCAAAAAAATATTATAAATTACTATATAAACTAATAATTGATATAAGTTAATCTTATTAATCAGGAGACTGGTGTATGGAAAATAAAATATTATTTGGATGTTTAGCAGATGATTTTACCGGTGCCAGTGATGCTGCATCATTTTTGACAGAAAATGGAACAAGGGTTATACTTTATAATGGGATACCGGATAAAAATGGTATTATAGAACCCAATTGTCAGTCTGTCGTCATTGCGCTGAAGACAAGAACAGAAGAGAAAAATATGGCCGTATCCCAATCATTAAAAGCTGCAAAATGGCTTAAAAATCATGGTGCAAAAAAATTATATGTGAAATATTGTTCTACTTTTGATTCTACAAAAGACGGAAATATTGGACCAATTGTTGATGCTATTCTAGAAGAATATAATGTACCTTATACTATTCTTTGCCCAGCTCTTCCTGTAAATAAGAGAATAGTAAAAGATGGAAAATTATACGTTGATGGAGTACTGCTTCATGAAAGTCCTATGAGCAATCACCCTTTGACGCCTATGTGGGCCTCTGAAATAAAAATATTAATAGAAGCACAGAGTAAATATAGGGCATTTAATCTTGAGATGGATGAACTTTTTGGAGAAAAAGAAAAATTATTTTCAAAACTAAAGGATCTTTCCAGAGAAAACAAACATTTTTATCTCATCCCTGATTACCATGAGACAGAACACGGAGAAAAAATAATTGATTTATTCGGTGATCTTCCATTATTAACAGGCGGATCCGGATTGATGTCTCACATAGCTAAGAAATTTTTTAATATTTGTGAAAAAACTCAAAATAATCCAGTTGAAGATAAAATACAAAGTGGTGCAGTAATTCTCGCCGGTAGCTGCTCAGTTGCTACTCTTTCTCAAATAGCAGATTATCAAAAAAAAGGTGGGAAATCTTATCAAATATATCCTTTAAAACTAATGTATGGAGAACAAAAACTTGAAGATATAATTAGTTTGATGCAATCTTCGGATAATTTATTAATATATAGTTCTGCTCCTTCAGATGAAGTAAAAAAGGTACAAGCTAATGGAAAAGAAAAAATTGCACAAATGCTGGAACAAGCTATGGCAACAATTGCAGCCGCAGCCATCGAATGTGGGAAATATAGAATTATCGTAGCCGGTGGAGAAACATCAGGTACAATAACACAAAAATTAGGATTTAAATCTTATCTAATAGGTAAAAGTATCGCACCGGGAGTTCCTATAATGACACCATTAAAAAACAATAAGATTCGTCTTGTTTTGAAATCCGGTAATTTTGGACAAGAGGATTTCTTCACCAGAGCACTTGAAATGACTGGAGGGCAAAACTAAAATGAAAGATTTGGGAAAAAAATTTCAAGAAACAATATGGGTATCAAAAAGCTTATTTGAGAGAAATAAAACATCAGGTTCATCAGCAAATATCAGTTTCAGAGATAATGATAAAATATATATATCCGGAAGTGGAACATGTTTTGGTATTTTAGAGAAAAAAGATTTTGCGATAACAACTCTTGATGGGACAACTATTTCTGATATAAAACCAAGCAAAGAACTTTCTCTTCATTTGGCTCTATATAATAAATCAGATAAAATCCAAGCAGTCATACATACTCACAGCCTTTATTCAACACTTTGGTCAATTTTAAAGCATAAAAATGAAGATGATATAATTGCAAATATTACCCCATATTTACAAATGAAAGTTGGAAAAATTTCTTTGATAAAATATTTCCCACCAGGAAGTAAAGAATTATTTGCAGAAATGAAAAAAAGAATAAATTCCGGAGATGGATTCCTTCTTCAAAATCATGGATCAATAGTAGGCGGAGAATCAATAATGGAAGCATTTTTTGGACTAGAAGAATTGGAAGAAAGTGCAAAAATATCATGGTTTATCAGATTGTTGGGTAAGGATGAGTACAATCATATATAACATGCATAGAAATTTTAGATATTTTTTAGATAAGTTTATTATAATATTATAGAGTAATAAAATGGCTCTTTTTGTCGGATACGTCTATAAGAGCCTTTTATATTTATAACAAAGTTTTTAAAAATATATTTTTTATATATTTTTTATATATTTATCATATATTTTTTATATTTGACTAAAAACAAAATTTACGATAAGATTGATACAATAATTTCTGACAAAGGAAGTAAGAAAATGATTCTATTATTTTTGGGGATTGGTATCTGTTGCTGTATGATGCATAGCTGTATGATGTGTACATGTATGAACATGTTTCACATTTTTTTGTATAGACAGAACCCAAAAAAGAAATTAGAAAAAGGTTTTTACCGGACTGCACCAATGTAAAATTTGTTTTGCCGCCTAGCAAACAATGATTGAGTACAGATTAGCAAATAAATTATAACGGTCAAAAAATACTTCAAAAATTTCTGAAGTATTTTTTTTTATAAATGAAAATAAATACATAAAATATTTGCAATTCTAAGGAGGACAACGATGACAAATTTAACCGGCTCATGGGTCGCCATGCCAACACCATTTACAAAGGAGGACAAAATTGATTTCGATGCTTTTGCTGTTTTGATTGAGAGGCAAATTAAATACGGTACTTCGCAATTATTTATTCTCGGCTCGGCCGGAGAAACCACGCTACTTTCGGTGGAAGAAAAAAAAGAAATTGTACGCCAAGTTCTTAAAATTGTTAACAAGCGAATACCGGTTTTCTTTTCAGCGGCAGCACTAACAACAGAAGCCAGTATTGACCTAGCACAATATCATGAATACCAAGGTGCAGACGGTGTTATATTCACTGTTCCCCCATATGTATTGGTACCACAATCTGCAGCTTTTGCGCATTTTGATGCCTGTATGAATTCTATTAGCATTCCATGTGGGATTTATAATAACCCTTCACGATTGGGTGTTCATGTAACACCCCAAACAATCAAGCTCCTATCTGACCGTCATGAAAATTTTGTTGTAGACAAAGAAGCTGTAGGTAGTGTAGAACAACTGGTACAAGTGCAACGTTTGACTGAAGGAAAAATAAAAATCATGTGTTGTGATGCCCCTGGTTATGCTATCGTATTGCCTACGTTGGCTGTTGGTGGTACAGGTACCGCTAATATCGGTGGAAATATTATTCCGGAAGAATCAGCATTCTACTCTCGACCTTGGACAAGTATAGAGATAGTGGAAGAATCACGAAAAGAATATTTCAAATGGTTCCCATTGTTGGAAGAATTATATACATTTTCTAATCCCATTGTTATCAAGGCCGCTCTGAATATACTTGGTTTACCGGGTGGACATTTGCGCCGCCCTTATGAGGATTACCGTGGTAAATACTTGAAAAAACTGGAAAAATTGCTGGGAGAATTGGGAGTTATTGATAAATACAGCGTGAAATAACTAGAATCCCTAACCTGGAGGGAAAACAATACCCAGGTTATTGATAAATGCAGAATGAAATAAGTCTCTATTTATCTCTAACAGGAGTGTGCCAAATAATGATACGTTTCGAAAATGTTGGGAAAATTTATGATGCGAATAATCTAAAAGTCCATGCATGTACAAATATTAGTTTTTCTATAGAAAAGGGAGATATCTTTGGAGTAATAGGCTATAGTGGTGCTGGAAAATCTACTTTGATCCGAATGGTGAATGCATTGGAACGACCTAGCAGCGGCAATGTCATTGTCAATAATGAAATCATAAATAATCTTAAAAATGATGATTTAATCAAGGCACGAAAGAATATTTCAATGATTTTTCAAAATTTTAATCTTTTGAACAGCCGAACCGTCTATGAAAATGTTGCAATGCCTTTGATTCTGAATAAAACACCCAAGAAAGATATCAAAAAAAAAGTAAATGAAATTTTGGAGTTTGTAGAACTATCCGAGAAAGTCAATGTGTATCCATCCAATTTATCAGGAGGACAAAAACAACGGGTAGGAATTGCCAGAGCATTAGCGACCAATCCAACAATTCTCTTGTGTGATGAACCTACAAGTGCCTTGGATCCCAGGACTACAGAATCCATATTAGGATTACTTAAAAAAATAAACCAAGAATTAGATGTAACAATCTTAATCATTACTCATCAAATGAATATTGTACAAAATCTTTGTAATAAAATGGCCGTCATGGAAGAAGGACGCATTGTGGAAATAGGTGATGTTAAAAAAATTTTTGCCAAACCCCGGGAAGCCATCACTAAAACCTTTGTCAACAGTGTTATAGACAATAAGATTCCTGACCCTGTTTTGATAGGACTGCGTGAGAAAAAAAACGGAAAAATACTCACAGTACGATGTATGGGGGGAAATGTATGCGATACCTTTGTTCCGGAATTGAGAAATAAATTTGATACAGAAATCAATACCTTATCCGTTTCTGTGAATGAGGTGCAAAATGCGATTTTGACTGTTTTTTCTCTACAGATTACAGGCTCCGATAGAAAAATAAAAGAGGTTACAGATTATTTAAGTAACCTATATGAATATGAAGAGGTGCTTCTATGATTGAACAATATCTGAAAGTAACACGAGCGACACTTATTCTTTGTGCGAGGCAAACTCTTTACATGGTAGCTCTTTCTTTAATAGGCGGAGCTCTTCTGGGAATGCTCTTGTCCATAATCTTAATCTTGACGAGACCAAAAGGTCTCATGGAAAAAAAATATCTGTATTTGTTCCTAAATACAATTGTTAATATGGTACGAAGCACACCTTTTATTATCCTGCTAGTGGCTATTATGCCTTTTACAAAATTCATAGTAGGAACAAGGATTGGCACTACCGCAGCTTTAATCCCTTTGATTGTAAATGTGGCTCCATATTTATCTCGATTATTCGAGAACTCTATGTTGGGAGTAGATGAAGGTATTATCGAAGCTGCTCAATCTATGGGAGCAAGCAAAAAACAGATTATTTGGTATTTTCTAATACCTGAAGCCAAATCTTCTCTAATATTGGCTCTTACTACAGGAACTATCAGCCTTTTGGGCTCTACTGCCATGGCAGGTGCCATAGGCGCTGGAGGTATAGGGAATTTGGCTATTATCTATGGACATGAACGAGTAAATACACCTCTTATGGTGATAACAGTTTTAATATTGATTATTATCGTTCATATATTTCAATCTTTTGGAAATGCCCTTGCAAGACGTTTCAGACACTAGTAAATTCATATTAATACAACATAAAATTATTATAATAAAATTATACAGGAGATGATTCAAAATGAATTTAAGGAAAAAAAGTATTTTTGTAGTATTATTATTAGTATTATTTATTGTAACTTTTACAGCTTTTGGTAACAATGTAAGTGCCGGTGCTGCTGCCAAACCTGAGCTCAAATATCGCAGACTGCCTACAGCAACTAGTGATTTACTCGAAGGTGGCGTTGTTCCTATTTTGCAAAAACAAGGATACAAATTAACGGCCGTGGAAATAACAGATTCTATTCAAAGAGAAATAGCATTGAGTGAAGACGAGATTGATTTTCATGTGGATGCACATAAAGCTTATATTGCTAATATTAATAAAGCTCAAAAGACAGACTTGGCTGTTATTATTCCACTTCCTACTGCTCCTGCAGGTATATATCCAGGTGCAAAATCAGATCTATCAAAGATCGCTAAAGGAGATAAATTAGCCCTACCTAATGATCCTTCCAACACAGCTCGTTCTTTACTATTGTTGAGCCAACTTGGCTGGATAAAATTAAAACCCGAAGTAGATTCAACTCAATATCAATTGTCTGATATTGTTGAAAATACTTATAATCTTGAGATTATCGAATTGAAGGGGGCAAATATTGTTCCTACCAGAACTGATTTTGCTTTTATCATTTTAAGAGCCTCTGATGCATATAATTCTAGAGTTGATTTTAATACAGCTCTTATCGGAGAGACTCCTACAAATATTTTGCCTGATAACTATATACATTTAACTGTAAACGCAAAACATAAAGATGAACAATGGGTAAAAGATATCGTTGCAGCTTACCAATCACAAGAATTTAAAGATTATATTAAAACTCAAAGTAAGATTTGGATTTTACCTGATTATTTAAAATAGAAAAAATTAAAAAAGAATAAAAATTAAAAAACAAAGGTGGCCTATGGACTTAAAATTAATCGTAAAAAATATAGAAAATGAAGTATATTCTTATTATAAATATTTCCATGAAAATCCGGAATTGAGTATGAAAGAATTTAATACGAGTTTATTTGTAGAAAATATACTCTTGAAAGATTCCTTTTGCGACCAAATTATTAAAATAGGTAAAACAGGACTTTTGGCTGTTATGAAGGGAGAAAAATTAGAAGCACCGCAAGAAAATAGTTGTATTTTATTACGTGCGGATATGGATGCCCTTCCCATTACTGAGGATTCAAAACATTTTCCATGTAGCAAAAATAGTGGCATCATGCACGCCTGTGGGCATGATGCGCACACTGCTATTTTATTGGGAGTAATCTCAGTATTAAATAATTATAAAAAATTATTCTCAGGTACTATATATTTCTTTTTTCAGCCGGGAGAAGAAACCCTGGAAGGAGCTAAATTACTCTTTAGCAGCGACGAAGTACCCTTGGATAATATTGACGGGGTTCTGGCTTTACACGTCATAAATGAACTTTATGGTGGTGATATTGGGATTAAATCAGGCGTTAATTTGGCCAGCACAGATAGTTTTGATATCGAAATCATTGGTAGAGGCGGCCATGGAGCACATTCATATACAGCAATCGACCCAATAGTAATCGGAGCTTCTATTATTACTCAATTGCAATATCTAGTAAGCAGGGAAGTCCGTGCTGTTGATTCGGCAGTGGTTTCTGTGTGCAGTATTCATAGTGCCGGTGATGCTTATAATATTATTCCTGAAAGGATTTATTTGAAAGGTACCATACGAACTTTAGAAAAAGAAATTAGAATAAAACTACAAAAACGAATTACAGAACTATGTAATGGAGTGACTAAAGCTTTTGGAGCCAGCTGCAATGTGCTTTTCAAAGAAGGACCCCCACCTCTTTACAATGATAAAATATGGGTAGAGCGGACAAAAAACGTTATGAGTCAGATACTGGGAAAAGAACATGTAAAAGATTTAACGGTTCCAGCAATGGGTTCCGAAGATTTTTCTTACATCAAAGATAAATACCCTGGAGTTTTTGTCAGAATCGGTTGCAGAAGTGAAGGAGAAGAATTCACCCCAAGCCATAATAGTAAATTTGTCGTAGACCAAAAGGCATTAACAACTGGAATTTTAACATTTTCAGGAGTTGTTCTTGATTTTTTAGGAATTTTTAATAATTGATATATTATAATATTTAAAATATGATAGAGGAGAAAAAATTATGATGAAAAATATGTCAGATATGAAACATGCAACAAAAAATATAAATGCATGGTGGAGATCCTGTTGCGGGAGGTGTTGTTGTGAAATATCGTGTTGAGACAAATTGTGTAAGTAATAATCAATTGGCATCACAGTGTGATAATACTGGATCAATCAGCTTTCCGATTTATCAGACAGCTACCTTTGCACACCCCGGTGTTGGAGAAAGCACCGGTTACGATTATAGTCGTCAGCAAAATCCTACAAGAGAACAATTAGAAAGAGTTGTGGCTTCCCTAGAAAATGGGATTGACGCTCTGGCTTTTTCCAGTGGTATGGCAGCCATTGCAGTTATGCTGGAATTATTTAAGCCTGGAGCGCATATTATAAGCAGCAGAGACTTGTATGGCGGAATGATCCGGTATTTTGATAAAATCAGTATAAAAAATGGCTTGACCATCACCTATCTAGATACATCTACCCCCAATCTGGAGGATTTTATTAAAAAGGAAACGGTAGCTATTTTTATTGAAACTCCTACAAATCCTATGATGAATATAACAGATATTCAGAAAACAGCAGAAATCGCAAAAAAACACAATTTACTTTTAATTGTGGACAACACATTTTTATCTCCATATTTCCAAAATCCTTTAGATTTAGGAGCAGATATCGTACTCCATAGTGGTACAAAATTTTTGGGTGGACATAATGATACCCTAGCAGGATTTTTGATAGTAAAAAGAAAAGATCTTTCAGAAGAACTCCGTTTTTTGATAAAAACTATTGGCTCAGGACTTGCTCCCTTTGATAGTTGGTTGGTTCTACGCGGAGTAAAAACTCTTGCTGTACGTATGGAAGCTTGTCAGAAGAATGCTATCACCATTGCCAACTGGTTGATAAATCATCCTAAGGTAACAAAAGTATATTATGTAGGATTAAAAGATCATCCCGGTTATGAAATAAATAAGAATCAATCTCGTGGGTCTGGAAGCATGATTACTTTTCAAGTAGATTGTGCAAAAACTGCCCTGCATGTATTAAAAAGCGTAAAACTTATTCGTTTTGCAGAAAGTTTGGGTGGAGTAGAAACATTGATAACTTACCCTACCACACAGACACATTCAGATGTACCTTTAGAAGAACGAGAAAAGAATGGAATTTTAGAAACAACATTGCGGTTGTCTACAGGGATAGAACATGTAGACGATTTGATAAATGATTTGGAACAAGCTTTAGAAATACCAGATAAAGTATAATAGTTTGTTGAGGAGGAAAGATTATGGCCTTTATTGTTGCAGTTGCAACATCAAACGGAGTAGATATTGATACACACTTTGGGCAAGCGAAGGAATTATCTGTATATACTGTAAATGATGATGAGACATATGAACTCAGAAAAAAGGTAAGTATATCAGAATATGTGGGAAGTTGCGGCAATGGTGGGTGTGGAAATTTTAATGATTCTGTACAATATCAAAAATTGGCAGAGTTAATTGATAGTGCACAATATTTACTCGTGAAAAAGATTGGAAAACATCCGTACATGTATCTCCAGCGTTTTGGTGTTACTGCAATTGAAGCACCATCAGATTTATCCATTGCAATAAAAAAATTGATTAAATATCATAATAAAACTAAACATAATAATTATTAATATAACATGATTGTTTGCATGAATACAAAATTTAATCGACGAATATCAGGATTTAGGAGGTTCAAATATGTCGAAATCTATACTTGTATTAACTGGCAGTCCACGAAAAGGCGGAAACAGCGATAAACTTGCCGACAGCTTTATTAAGGGGGCAATTGCTGCTGGTCACTCTGTACATAAAATCGAAACTGCTTTTAAAAACATACACCCTTGCATCGGATGCAATGTATGTATCCGTGAGGGTACAAAATGTGTAATCCATGATGATTTTGATGAAATTGCATCTATTCTTGAATCCGCTGATGTAATTGTCTTTGCTTCTCCGCTATATTGGGGTGGAGTATCAGGGCAACTTAAAATAGCCTGGGACAGAATACACGCATATACTCGTGGCAAAAATCGTGAACGACATACAGTTTCTGAGAGTGTGCTTTTAATTACCGCACACTCTGATATTAAAAAAGCAAAACCACTTGTTGATATTTATAAAAATTGTGGTAATTTTATGGGTTGGAAGGACAGAGGCGTAATTGCAGTTGACGGGTTACTTGAAAAAGATGATATTATTGGGAACAATGCATTGTCAGAAGCGGAATATTTAGGAGAGATAATATGAAAGAAAATAATATTAAAAATAATCATGAAAAAATAGCTGCGAAGCTTACAGATTTAATCGGAAATACACCTTTACTTGAACTCACAGACTACGGTAGGGAATTTTCTGTGAGAGCAAGATTAATTGCAAAACTTGAATATTTCAACCCCCTTGGTAGTGTAAAAGACAGAATTGCTCTTGCCATGGTTGAAGATGCTGAAAAAACAGGCAAAATAGCAAAAGATACAGTTTTAATTGAACCAACAAGTGGTAATACCGGTATTGGACTTGCTTTCGTAGCAGCCGCAAAAGGTTATCGTATAATCCTTACCATGCCGGATACTATGAGTATAGAACGTCGAAAATTACTCGCTGCATTAGGTGCAGAAATTGTGCTTACCCCAGGGGCTTCGGGAATGAAAGGTGCTGTGCGTAAGGCAGAAGAACTAGCAACAATTATCCCAAATGCTTTTATTCCTCAACAGTTTGATAATCCTGTGAATCCAAAAATACACCGCGAAACTACTGCTGAAGAAATTTGGCGAGATACGTCCGGCAAGGTTGATGTATTCGTGGGTGGTGTAGGTACAGGCGGAACTATTACCGGTATTGGGAGTAGATTGAAGGAACTTAACCCCAACATAAAAATAGTGGCTGTCGAACCCTATGATTCGGCAGTATTATCTGGGAATCCTCCAGGTGCACATAAGATACAGGGAATAGGTGCCGGTTTTATTCCAAAGGTATTTGACTTTGATGTTGTGGATGAAATATTCAAAGTTCGCAACGAAGAAGCATTTCTGACTTCTCAACTTCTTGCACAAAAGCAAGGATTGCTTGTCGGTATATCTAGCGGCGCTGCTGTATTTGCTGCAACACATTTTGCAAGGAAAACAGAATTTTCTGGTAAAAATGTGGTTGTATTGTTACCTGACACCGGAGAAAGGTATTTATCTACTCCGTTGTTTGATGAAATTGAGAGGTGATATAATTGAGTAAATTTGTTGATAGACCAAGATATACTTGTGCATTGGGAGGGGCATTATTGACTCTTCGTGCTCTTCCACGCACAATCCCTATAATCCATGCGTCTACAGGTTGTGGATATAACATATATAACGCTACGAATTCCGGATCCGGATACATCGGCGGAGGCTATTGTGGTGGATCATCATGGAGTTCCACAAATGTCGTGGAAAAAGAAATAGTATTTGGAGGAGAGGACAGGTTACGGGAACAGATTCGCACCACTATTGAAATCATGGATGGGGATCTCTATGTTGTTGTTACAGGATGTATGGTGGAAATGATAGGGGATGATGCCTCATCTGTAACAAGTGAATTTAATGAATACCCTGTAATAGCAGTCTCTACCCCTTCGTTTAAGGGCAATTCCTATGTCGGATACGATATGGTATTGACTGAATTGTTCAAATATTTTGTAACAAAAGGACTAAAAAAACAAAAAGGCGTTGTAAATGTATTCGGACTTGTACCCGGGCAAGATGTCTTTTATAAGGGAAACCTGGCTGAGATAAAACGATTATTGGAAAAAATAGGACTTACTGTCAATACTTTCTTTGGTGAAAATGAAACAATTGATAGCTTAAAAAATTCATCCAAGGCTGAGTTGAATATAATTCTCTCAGACACATACGGTATATCGTCAGCAAAAATCTTTGAAGAGGTACATAGCACACCTTATATAACTACAGGTCTACCTGTAGGTGCTACACAAACTGCTGAATTTTTATGCAAAGTAGCTGATACACTCGGAATCCCAAAGAAAATAGTGGATAAAACAATATTATCAGAAGACATAAGATATTATGACTATTTGGAGCGTATTGCTGACATTTATTTTGATATAGATTTGAGTAGGTATGCCGTTTTAATTGGCGATGCAAATTATGTTCCGGCTATTTCACGGTTTATATCTGATGAATTTGGCTGGATACCGCTTGTAGCACAAATTACAGATTTTATCACAGATGATGAAAAAGAAATAATAACTGCAAAATTTGAAAATTGGGAAAGTACAACTGTTCCGACAGTTGTCTTTGATACAGATGCATCCGCACTGGTAAAACATATACAAAAGAGATGGGGACAATCTAATAATCAAAAATATTATGATACCTTGGGGCCAGCCGTTATTATTGGCAGTGTATTGGAACGGGATTTATCCACAAAATTTGGATTCCCGCTTCTTGCAGTAACTTATCCTGTTACAAGTCGTGTGGTGTTAAATCAAGGGTACGCCGGATATACAGGCGGACTCAATTTAGTGAGCGATCTTGTAACGCTCCAAATTTCAGGGAGGTAATAAAAAATGGCTAATTTTAATCAAAATCCACCAAAATTTCGTGATAAAGCCCCAGAGGTAAGAGAACGTCGTCTCGAAACAGGAATCGCATTTGCTGGAACTTGTAATGATATAAGGTGCGCTCAAAGAAGTGGGTGTATAAATGCTGCTAATCGCTCATTCAGCCAAACTCACGGCTGCCAATTTACATTATCCTTGGGTATGTTGAATTCGCTTCGTAATGCTGTGGTTATTATGCACGGTCCTATCGGGTGCGGAGCTTGTACTATTGGATCTGTAGGTACTTCACAGACATTCAGACGTCTGCGTGACCCGCTTGCCGAAGGAGTGGTTTGGCTCAACACAAATCTGGATGAATCTGATGTTATTGCCGGAGGAGAGAAGAAATTGCGTGAATCGATTCTCTATGCTGACAAGGAATTCCGACCTGAAACTATAATTGTTCCCATAAGTTGCGTTCCATCTCTTATTGGTGATGATGTTGACAATATATTGGATAATCTACAATCGGAAACCGCAGCCATACTAATTCCGATTCACTGTGCAGGATTTAAAACAAAAATCATGGCATCGGCCTATGATGATGTGTACCATGGTATTTTACGTGGACTTGTTCGACCACCTGTACGCAAAATTGATTCGAATATTATTCCTGATGAAAATTACATTTTTAAAAAGAAATATCGTGATGAACACACTGTAAATATACTAAATGTCGGCTCAATGTCTCGTCCGGATGAATTGGAACTTGAACGATTGTTAAATGCAATCGGTCTGTATGTACGCTTTCTTCCATGCTATTCTGCAGCTGAGGACTTTCGTTATATGACAGAATCTGCACTAAATGTAAGTGTGTGCGGAACCCATGATGATTTTTTTATTGAGAATGTGTACAATCTTTTTGGAATTCCATATATTATTGATGTTATGCCGGTGGGCAAAAAAAATACTTCCCGTTGGTTACTTAAAATTGCGGAACATTTCGGATTTGAGAAAGACGCACAGAAATTTATAGACAGCGAGGAAAGAGAAATTAATGAAGCATTGGATCAATTTCGACCAACACTAAAAGGAAAAAGAGTTTATATTGCCGGAGGGGAAGTAAGAATACTCGCAACTGCAGAAGTTGTACAGGATTTAGGAATGGAAGTTGTAGGTTTCAAGGGACATCATTATGATAAATTTTCTGAACCATTGTTTGATAATCTAGAGAATATTGATGACGTTCCATACAATGCTGCAACACAACAACCATTTGAGCAAATAAATATCGTGAAGAAGCTTAATCCTGACCTTTATATAGGACATACAGGAACCGGAAATATCTCTGTAAAACAAGGTGTGGCAACATTTCCTTTGTATGGCCCTGCCAATAATTATATGGGATATTCAGGAGTGTTTGAAATCGCAAGACGAATTAATAAGGCTCTTAAAAATTGGCAATATTGCAAGAAAATTACAGAGCATTGCCCTCTCCCATACCGTAAGGAATATTTAGAGGGCGATCCATTTAAATATATAAAAGAGAATGGTTAGTAGATATCAACAATAAAGTCAAATAAATACGATAAGATTCACTTATCTATTTGACCTATGATAAATATTTCGGAGGTGTTTTTATGAGTTATGATTTTAAAACAAGGGTATCAAGGAAAAATAAAGGTTCTTCCAAATGGGAGTTGATGTATGAGTGGAACCCAAATGTATCAGAAGGTGTTGTTCCTCTTTCAGTCGCAGATATGGAATTTAAAACTATCCCAGAAGTAGTAAATGGATTAAAAAAATATCTTGATGAGACAGTATTAGGGTATACTAAAGCGACTGATGTTTTTCTGGATACGGTAGTATCGTGGTGCGATAGACGCTATGGATACAAAATAGAAAAGGAATGGATTGTCAATACACCTGGAGTTGTGACTGCATTTTTTGGTGCTGTAAATACTTTTTCTGAACCCGGAGATGGAATCGTAATATTCAGACCGGTTTATTATCCGTTTTCTATGGCCATAGAAAGAAATAATAGAAAAGTAATAAATTGTCCGCTTATAGAAACAAATGGATATTATACTATTGATTATGATAAATTTGACCAATTGACTAAAGATTTAAAAGTTAAAATACTTCTTTTTTCAAGTCCCCATAACCCTGTTGGAAGAGTATGGACACGAGAAGAACTAGAAAAATTGGCTAAAATAGCTATAAAAAATGATATAATAATTGTATCAGATGAGATACATTGCGATTTGATATTGCCGGGGTACAAGCATACTGTTTTTGCTACAGTAAGTAAAGAAATAGAAGATAGACTTATAATATGCTTTGCACCTTCAAAGACATTTAATCTGGCAGGGCTAGGATTATCCAACATTATAATAAAGAATAAAAAATTGAGGGATAAATACATAGACAAAATGACTACCCTAAGAGGATTGTCTATCAATACATTTGGATTTAAAGCATGTGAAATAGTTTATAATGAAGGAGAAAAATGGTTGAGCGAATTATTAGAAGTTATTGATACCAACCAAAAGATAGCGAAAGAATACTTTGAAAAAAATTTCCCAAAAATAAAATCTCCTTTAATTGAAGGTACATACTTACAATGGTTAGATTTTAGAGCACTGGGATTATCAAATGCAGAATTGGAAAAATTTTTACATATAGATGCAGAATTTTTTACCGATGAAGGATATGTATTTGGATCGGAAGGAAGTGGATATGAAAGAATAAATCTAGCTGCTCCCACTGAGGTTGTTGTGGAATCATTGGAAAGATTGGGGAAGGCTTTGAAAAATATATATAAATAATATTATATACTAGAAATACATTCAGTCCTACTATTGTTTATATTAAAAACAGTTTTGGAGGTAAATAATTATGAGTCAAAGATTTCGTGATAGATTAGAATTGATTAGTTACCCAACTCGTTTGGAAGAATTAAAAAATTTGAGAAAAGTTCTTAATGCAAAGCAGCGACTGTTTATAAAACGTGATGACTTGACGGAAATAGGACTGGGTGGCAACAAAAACCGTAAATTGGACTATGTGATGAAAGAAGCCGTTGATAATGGAGCAGATACTATCATTACGTTCGGTGCAAAACAGTCCAATCATTGCAGACAAACACTGGCATATGCTGTACACTTGGGACTTGAATGTCATTTGTTTTTGACCGGTGAAGATGATACTCCTCATCAAGGAAATTTATTTATTTATGATATTTTTGGAGCACATCTACATTTTGTTGAGGATGAGAATGATTTTCCAATCGTAAGCGAAAATTTGACAGCAGAACTTATCGCAAAGGGCAAAAAACCGTATGTTATAAAATTTGCAGCATCTTCACCATTAGGCGCCTTAGGTTATATAGATTCTATTCAGGAAATTTCTGAACAAGCCAAGGTTGTCGGTGCAGATATTGGGCACTTAT
Organism: Fusobacteriaceae bacterium; assembly: GCA_031289425.1. Taxonomy (GTDB): domain Bacteria; phylum Fusobacteriota; class Fusobacteriia; order Fusobacteriales; family Fusobacteriaceae; genus JAISST01. The sequence goes on along the minus strand of JAITPM010000040.1, from coordinate 67,396 downwards.
TCCTAGCTAGTGGCTCCGGCGGTACTCAGGCCGGTGCAGAAGTGGGTGCACGACTTTTTCTACCTAATGCAAAAATCCATGGGGTTTCTGTTAGTCGGAAATATGATGAACAAGCACCTAAGATTGCCGATCTTGCGACTCAGACGGCTACATTTATCGGAAGAAATTTTATTTTTGAAAAATCAGATATAATAATCCACGACAAATATTTCGGTGAAAAATATGGAATTCCGACAGTATTAGGTATTGATGCCATTAAATTACTCGGGCGTACTGAAGCAATCCTTCTTGACCCAGTGTACACCGGCAAGGCATTTAGCGCATTACTTGACCTTTTACAAAAAGGAGAACTTGATGATGGGAGGGATATTGCGTTTCTGCACACAGGAGGCTATCCAGCTATCTTTAATTTCACAGAAGCGTTTTATGAAAAATAAAAATATAAATTAATAAATTTTACTAAAAATTAAATTACCGACCAGAAAACTGGAGGCACTGACAGTAATTGATACTGTTTGGTGCCTTTTCCATTTTGTGGCGAGAAAAAAGGAGGAAATATAATGAAAAAAATATTAAATTTTAAATTAAAAATAATTATTGGACTAATCTTTGTATTATTTCTAGCTGTAAGTGCAATTGGTGCAAATGAAAACAAACCGACAAAAGATGAAAAAAAATTATTTAATCTTCGTGCTGTTAATCCGCCAGTTGATTATCTCGAATTTGTTACGGCATGGGAACTTGGGTTTTTTGAAGAAGAGGGTATTAATATCGAATTTATCGGTTCACTTCCTACCGGTATGAAAGATTTACAAGCTATTGAGCAAGGCATTATAGATGTGTCCTATTCCGGACATCCATCAAATATTGCACAAGCTCGTCTTGCAGGTATAAAAGTCAAACTCATTCAACCAGGTATGATTGATACACCTAAAAGTCCCCATGTTAATTATCTTGTTAAAAAAGACAGTAAATTAAAGACTTTGGATGATCTAAAGGGTGCAAAAGTAGGGGTATCGGGAATCAGCGTTTGTACAAGCGGATTTGTACAATATTACCTGGAAAGTGCAGGTTTTTCAAAGGATGATGTCGAATTTATAACATTCGCCACTCCTGGCACTCAAGAACAAGCAGTGATTCAAGGGGATATTGATGTCACGACTTCTCATACGCCGTATGCAGAAATTACTCTTAGGACTGGAGAAGTTCGTTCAATTGGAACTGCATATGACATATTTAAAAGTGCTGCCAGCGGACTTGGTGCGAGGTCTTTGGCTGAACGTATTATCAATGAATATCCTGAAGTGGCTCAAGGTTTTGTGAATGCAATGTACCGAGCTCGCCTTTGGACAAATGATCACTTTGATGAAGCAGGTGATTTAAATGCAGCTGTTTTAGGGCTTCAAAAAGGAGATGTTATTGCACATTATGAAGATACTAATAAAAATATTGACCCTGAATACCTAAAAATTTGGTTTGATATAGGGCTTAAGATCGGTCTTTGGAACGAAAAAGATATCACTCCTGAAGAGATTTATACAAATCAATTTGTACCAAAAGATGCTCCAGCAGCCGATAAAGATTTGCACTGGGATGGCACTCCAAATCGTGTATTCCATAGATAGAAAAAATAATTTAAATTTATTTGAGGAGGAATTATGAAAATAACCAGTATTGATGTAATGCAACTGCACCCAAGCGACAGAGCGGATGTCTGGAGACCAATAGTTTGTAGAATATATACAGATGCCGGTATCTATGGAGACGGAGAGGCAGCATTAGCATATGGAAAGGCAGCTCCTGCGGCTTTTGGAATAGTAAAAGACTTTGCAAAATTAATAATAGGATTGGATCCTCTAGATAATGAAGTCATATGGGATAAATTGTACAAAAGTACTTTCTGGGGACAAAACGGCGGGCCAGTAATATTTGCCGGTATAAGTGCTTTAGATATTGCTCTTTGGGATATAAAAGGGAAATTTTTCAATGTTCCTGTTTATAAATTGCTCGGAGGAAAGAAAAGAGATAAATTACGTTGTTATGCCAGTCAATTACAATTTGGATGGGGTACTAAGCATATACCGGCTACTAAAACTGAAGATTATGTCAATAATTCTTTGAAAGCTATAAAAGAAGGTTACGATGCTATTAAAATAGATTTCTTTACATTTGATACTGACGGCCGTAGATTTAACGAATTAGATACTACATGCTTATTAAAACCTTATTACGTAAATCTAATAGAAGAAAGAATCTCGGCTGTCAGAAATGCTATCGGTCCAAATGTGGATATAATAATGGAAAATCATTCATTTACCGATGCACAATCAGCTGTCCAACTTGGAAGAGTTGCACAAAAATATAATATTTTTTATTTTGAAGAACCTAACACCCCTACACCTAAATTAGCTAAATATATCTCTGATAAACTTGCTATGCCGATAGCTCATGGAGAGAGAGTATATTCAAGATGGCAATATGCTCCATATTTTGAAAATTTATCGGTACAAGTAATTCAACCAGATTTAGGAAATTGTGGGGGAATAACTGAAGGTAAAAAGATTTGCGATATGGCCTATGTATATGATGTCAATGTACAGGCTCATGTATGTGCAAGCCCATTATCAACTGCAGCAGCACTACACTTGGAATCAGTTATACCAAATTTTGTAATCCATGAACACCATGTTAATAATTTACATCCGTATAACCAAGAACTTGGTAAATATAATTATCAACCAGTAAATGGATATTTTGAAGTTCCTGAATTACCAGGATTAGGAAATGAATTTTCTGATTATGCACTAACGCATAACTATAAAGAAACTGTGAAATAGAAATTTAAAATATACATGGAATATTATCAATGAAAATGAACTTAATAATGGAGTTTCCTAATATTATCATTATTTTTTAATTTTTTATCTCAACATATAAATATGTGGTATAATTAAGATGAACCATAGGTTTTTATTTATCATTATATTAAAATCAGGAGGAAAAATGAAAGAAGTTGTCGAATTTTTGAAAAAAGTAAAGGTATATTTTTTAGCTACTGTTGAAGATGATCAACCAAAAGTTAGACCTTTTGGCACAATCAATGAATTTGAAGGTAAGCTATATATCCAGACTGGAAAGGTAAAACCCGTATCTAAGCAAATAGATGCTAACCCTAAGGTTTCCATCTCCGCATTTGATGGAGACTACTGGATCCGTATTGAGGGATCCCTAGTGGAAGACGACAGAGTAGCCGCTAGAAAATCTATGTTAGACGCATATCCTACATTACGTGGAAGATATAATGAAAATGATGGTAATACAGTCGTTTATTATTTGAAAAATGCTAAGGCTACCATTGAATCTTTTAAAGAAGCAAAAAAAGAATTTGAATTTTAAATTTTTAATATAATTGTTTCATCTTTTCATTTTTAGGCGCATATTAAAAAGCCCTCCGTGACTTAATTTTAAGTCATTGAGGGCTATATGTGTTGTTGATGTAAGACACTACACCTCTCTGCTGTATCTCATAATTCCACCAAAACATGTTCCAAATTCAGGCTTATCTATAAATATTGCTTTTAGCGAAAAAAGTTCCATACACATAACTAACCTCTCACAAATAAGCCTATTTTTACAAACTGCCCCTGTGAAAATAATCGTCTTTATTTTATGCGAAACAGCTATCTGCGCTCCCATCATTCCGATAACTTCAGCCACCAAACTATGTATACCCGCAGCTATATCATTAGGACTTCCGCCTGACAGTTTTGAAAAATTAGATGCGGTATAATCATTGGTCAAATAACTTATCCCGGAATTTGTCAATTCTTCAATGGTGTGATTGATCTTTGTAAGGTTTCCGGTTTCAGCTAATTTTTCCACTTCGACAGGATCTGTTATATTCAAAAGTCTTGCTGCCAAACCAATAAATGTCCCTCCACCTATACCTGTACCTCCAAAGTGAATGCCAGTATTATTTTCTAAGACAATAAAAAAAGTTCCGGTACCGATAGAAGCAATAATTGCTTGGTCAATTCCGATACTGGTAGCAATAGCTGAGATGCATTCCATCTCTGTATACCTTATCACAAATAATGGGGATATTTCTTTGTGAATCTCATCTCCCCGCACTCCTGTCAGTATAATTACAGTATTTTTTGTATCTACAGATTTTAAAATTTCCTTAATTGAAAAATTCTCATAACTGTATTTACTTGTTACAAAGCCATTATTATCAAAAAATAAAGTCTTCACATAGCTTGACCCACAATCCATGCAAAGAATTGGGATTCCTTTATATATGATTTTATCACATTTATGGATATCTAAAGGGATGTTTTTTAACATAGATTCGCTCCTTTACTATTTACGAATTATTCCACCGTTGCCACGCTCTACACTTGATTTTTCTAACACGGAAAATTTTTTAACTTCACTCTTATTGGGATTAGCTAATTTTTTAATTTCTATGGGATGAATTACATTATTTTCTTCAATAAAAATATCAATTTCTTTTGCGTTACTATCTCTAAAATATATCATATTTACCTTTGATTTTGAATAAGAATAGTTTTTTAACAATTCCAGTACAACATAATTTTCAAAAAAAATCCACTTGCTGCTCCATTTAATAAAGTTTGTGGAGTTAGCCACATTGATAAAAATGCAGCCAAGCCTGTATCGCAAAAATACAGTTTCGGTGTTTTAGTAATCCGCTTCAAGGTATTATTAAAATATGGTTGTAATAAGTATATAACCCCCAAACCCTCTAATAATCTAAGCCATTCCCTTGCCATCACTTGAGAAATATTAGCAGTTTCTGCAAGAGTTGCATAATTAACTTGTTGTGCAATAAGAGCAGCGCAAGCTGTGATAAACTTAGCAAACCGAATAGTATCTGTTATACCGCCTAAATCAGCTACATCACGCATTAAAAAAGTGTTTACATATGAATTAAAATACTCTTGTCTCTGTTCATTATCAGCTAAGATAGCTTGGGGCATACCACCATGCCATATATTTTGAAACACATTTTCAACATCCGTTTTATTGGCTTTGCTTTGTCGATTCAAGAGGATTTCATGAGAAAAATCAAGAGGATTATCCCCAAGCTCATCATCCCATCTTGTATTGTTTTTTCTGCTGTTGACAAACTAAAAAGAGTCAGTATAATAATCCTGCCAGCCAAAGTTTCACTAACACCTTTCATCATTTTATAACCTTGAGAAGCAATTAGCCAAAAGAGTCCTATTTCTTTGCTATTATCGCAAATTATCTTAATTTGTGTAAAAAGTTCAGTTGCATATTGAATTTCATCAATGATAATTGGTGGTTTAGATGTTTGAAAGAATAAAACCGGGTCTTCTTTGGCAAGTATTCGAACCATAGAATTGTACAGTGACACATAAGTCCGATTTGTACCCTGTGCAAGGTGTCTAAGCATTGTAGTCTTACCCACTTGTCTTGCACCAGTTACTAGAATTGCTTGACTGAATTCACTCATATGTAGAAATTTTCTTTACAAGCTTCTTTGAATATATTTCATAACAGCACCTTATTTTTATAAAAATCTAAACCCTGCTCTAAAATTATCATAAAAATTTATATTTGTCAATAACTAACTTTAGCCTTATTTTGCAATTTCTGCCGCTGCCAACCATATATTATTCTCTTACCAATAAAAAATAGAGAATTATCCAAATTCGCTATAATTCTCCATTTTCAAATTTTATTCCTTATTCTTCCATTTTCCATTGTTAAGTGTTTATTGCAACCTATAGGTTTTTGGAATTCGTGAGTCACGACTAATACAGCTGAACCAGATCTAGCAATTTCCTCAAAAAGAGTCATAATGTTAGCCGAATTGATAGGGTCAAGGTCACTTGTAGGCTCATCAGCTATGATAAGTTTCGGACTATTAATCAAGCCACGGGCTATTGCAGCACGGCGAAGCTCACCTCCGGACAACTGCACTGGATACTGATTTGCAAGATGGGCTATTCCTATACGTTCGAGCAATTGGATTGCAACTTTATAGGGGTCTCCATTCAACTTTTTCAAATAATATGGTAGACATACATTGTCAATCACAGTGAAATTATCAAGCAAACAATGCCCCTGTGGTATAAATCCTATTTTCTCGTTACGCAGTCTTGAAAGCTGTCTATCATTCAATTGGGTTATATCCACATCCTCAAAGAATACTTTACCAGATTCTGGAAATAACAACCCCGCAATAATAGCTAGTAATGTACTTTTTCCACTTCCTGATTGTCCGTTTATTATTGCAAATTCACTGCTATCGACAACAAAATCGGCACTATCTACAGCCTTAAACTCCAATCCAGCTCGTTTATAAATTTTTGTTACATCTTTTACTTGAAGTAACATCACACACCCTCCTTGATTATAGTCGCAGTGGCTATTTTACTTATTCGTAATGCTGAGTACAGCGATGCAATAGGGCCGGTAACAAGCGACAACAGAAACCCGCCTATGAATAATACCGCAAAAGTACTATTACTTGGTCGTAGATAGGGCAAATCAATAGATTGGCTAATCAATGGCTCAAACGAGAAATATACTAAGCTTACAAGACCAAGCCCGATAATAGCACCTATGGTACTGATAACTGTGGATTCTGTGAGAATAATAGCTGCAAGTTTCGCTTTCGATGAGCCCAGTGCTCGAAAAATCCCAAACTCACGTTTGCGTTCATTAAGTGACAGCACAAATATCAATGCTAATACCACTGCGGTAAGCACCCAAAAAAACACTGCAAGTATGCTAATGACTTTTAACAGAGCATTCAGATTTGAGACCATTCCCGAAATCATAACTTGTGGCAGAAGCACAGAAACACGTAAATCACGATAATTTAATCTGACATTTTTTGCAAATTTATCTAAATCAACACCAGAATTAACATTCACTGCGATACTTGAAATAATACCATCACCCTCAGGGACACCTTTTCCACCTAATTTTACATATTCCTGCAACGCAATATGCGACATATCCATATTGACAAATGCTGAAGTATCAAAACCCATACCTGTTGGGGCAAGTTTCCCTACAACTATGTATTTGCGTGAAAAAAACATGAGTTCATCTCCAACTTTCCCATTGATTTTGCTCCCGACGACGACTTCGTTCATACCAGGTCCTCCCGGAACTTCACCGTTTAACCATGGTGCAATAAGGAAGTCTGTATCAGCATCATAACCTATCATTTGAATCTGAGCTGAGCAATGAGGTGAATCAAATGACGCAATAAATAATTGTGGTGTTGCCTGTTTGATATCAGGTATAGATAGCAATTCTTTTGCTGTTTCACCATCAAAATAGAATGCACTCGGCTCACCACGTAACAGTGCACCTTCTGCACTTTGTTCGTAACCAATTGGGACGAACATTGCGTCTGCGCCCAAGCGGGCAGATATACTAGATATGCCGTTTTTCATACATACAGATAGCAGTGAACCTCCAATTAATACAAAGGACAAAAATCCTATAATACCTACAAGACATGCTGTCCTAAATTTTCTATATCCTATATTTTTTAATGAAATATTAAGCAGTGAGAATTTGTTTTTCATTTCCTACTCCTCTTTGAGAGTTTTGGCTCAATAACCATATTACATTTGCTATCACCAATATGAAAGTTATAATCGAAATCACATTAAGTGCGGGCAAAGTTTTTATACGGCAAGCCATCATTGGGTCTAGATCCATTCCGATTAGAACGTTAGCAATCAAAAATGTGAGAGCTATAACACCTGCAAAGCCTACACTAAGTCCAATGCGCAATTGAGTACTTATCGCAAATAAATAAACAATACCAAATATTGCTAAAATAATACCGGTACCAATAGTAGCCTGCGCTGTCCAATAACAAGCGCTATGACCTGCATGATGATGACCTTGATCACAAATCTTAAAGAGTGATTGCGGTCCATATGCAATAAGTGCACCTGTAACAATTGCGGTAATTCCTCCGCCAATTTGATTTTTGCTCATAGTTAGCCTCCTTAAAATTTATTTATCACACCATATAGTTCTGAATATTATTCAGAAGAATTTTTCTCATCTTGTGGGTAATCGAATAATGCAGTAGAAAGATAACGTTCCCCTGTATCAGGTAAAATGGCAAGAATTGTTTTGCCTACATTCTCAGGACGTAAAGCTATGCGTACAGCTGCAAAAGCCGCAGCACCTGAGGATGCACCAACAAGTAAACCTTCTGTTTTTGCAAGAACCCTCACTGTATCAAAGGCGTCTTCATCTTTAACTGTAAAAACTTCATCGACAATCTTCATATCCATAACTGCCGGTATAAAACCAGCGCCAATTCCTTGGATTTTATGGGGGGAGTGAGTTCCACCAGAGAGTACGGGAGATAAAGCCGGTTCCACTGCCACCACCTGAATAGAAGACTTCTGTGCTTTGAGATATCCTCCAGTTCCACTAATAGTACCACCGGTACCTACACCACAGACCAGAATATCCACCTTCCCACTAGTAGCTCTCCATATCTCAGGACCTGTTGTAACATAGTGGATGCGTGGATTTGTAGGATTATTAAATTGTTGCAGAATAATTCCGGTAGGTAGTTGAGCCTTAAGCTCCTCAGCCTTACGAATAGAAGCATTTACCCCATCTACTCCTCGTGTAAGTACAAGCTTTGCTCCCAGAGCTTTTACAAGGCCACGTCTTTCATGACTCATAGTATCCGGCATAACGACAATAATCCTGTACCCTCGTGCAGCAGCAACAAATGCAAGTCCAATACCAGTATTCCCACTAGACGGCTCAATAATGACGCTATCTGCATTCAATACTCCACGCTCTTCAGCATCTTTAATCATTGCATAAGCAATACGATCTTTGACACTACCGAGCGGATTGAAGTATTCCAGTTTCAGAAGTAAATCTACGTTTATTATCTTTTCCCTTTTGATAAAAGCCTTGGGGCGTAATAATGGAGTATCCCCTATAAGATCTGTTAAATTATTTACAAGTTTTGCCATTTTGATGTACCCCCTATATTATTTATTTGCTGAAGTGCCAGCTTCATCACGCCAACGAAATGAATTTTTTTCTATTTTTTCTAAGACGAAATTTAGCGTCACACCGATAATAGACATCACAAAAATATATGCATACATCTCAGTGAATTTATAGTTTGATTGATAGAAATAAAGTTGATAACCCAATCCCTTACTTGCACCTACCATCTCAGCCGCAGTTACAATAAGAACAGATGAAGTAGCCGCCAATCGTATACCGGTAAAAATAGAAGGTAATGAGGCTGGGAGAATCACTGTCAAAAACAACCGTATTGAACTGGTTCCCATCGAACGTGAGGCACGAATGAGTTGTGGGTCAACATTCTTTACACCTGCTATTGAATTTAAAAGTACACCCCAGAATGAACCCCAAAAAATTACTACAATTTTTGATGTTTCTCCTATTCCGAAAAGCATAACAAAAACTGGGAGCAATGCCAAAGTGGGAGTATTTCTGAATACTTGCAACAGAGGATTAAGAAAATTTTCAAATCCTTTGAACCAACCTACTGCCAATCCTAAGGGAATTGCAAAAGCAAGAGCTGCCGAAAAACCAAACAGTGACCGTTGAAGACTAATAAAGAGATGTTTCCAAAGTGCCCCACTAACCATGGTTCCCCATAGTACCTTGACAATCTTAGTGAAGGGTGGTAAAAACAATGGATTAACCAGCAAATTTAATCTTGATGCAATTTCCCAAAGGGCAAAAAAAACAAAAATTGCCATCCATCCATAAATAGTCTTAAGAATATTCTTTGATATTAACTTAAGTATTTTTTTCATTGTAAAAACCTGCCTTAAAATAAATTTGTGATTAATTCCACGGCGGTTTTAAACAGCCGTGGAATAATAAGTTATAATTATTAACTTGTATATCTATCCAACAGTAAAACTATTTCTATGATTTATGGAATACACGATTTGGAGTGCCATCCCAATGCAAATCTTTGTCGGCTGCTGGAGCATCTTTTGGTACAAATTGATTCGTATAAATTTCATCGGGAGTGATATCTCCTTCTTTCCAAAAACCTATTTTTATGCCTATGTCAAACCAAATCTTTAGATAATCAGGATCAATGTTTTTATTAGTATCTTGGTAAATAGCAAGAACGTCTCCCTTATTAAGACCCAAAACAGCTGCAACTAAATCACCGGCCTCTACAAAATGATCATTTGTCCAAACACGTGCACGATACATTGCATTTACAAACCCTTGAGCCACTTCTGGATGTTCATTTATTATACGTTCAGCCAATGTCCTTGCACCAAGTCCGCCAGCGCCACTATGAAAGATATCATAAGTAGTTCCTATTGAACGAACTTCTCCAGTTTTAAGTGTAATTTCAGCATATGGTGTATGAGAAGTCGAAACATCTATATCCCCTTGAATCACTGCTTGTTCTTGAGTACCAGAAGTTGCGAATGTTAAGAATTCAACATCATCCTTTGACCAACCTCCACGTTCCAAATAATATTGCACATATCCACTTGAACAAACGGCTATTGATGATACTCCTACCTTTGCACCCTTTAAATCATCCAAAGACTTTATCTTACTGTCTTTCTTTACAAGATAAGTAACATGAGGGCTTTCAGCAGTATCTACCATGCCTGGTTGAACGATTTTAACTTTTATACCTGCAAGACGAGCTTGAGCAATATTAGATGGATGCCCTGAATAAGACGCATCAATAATACCTTGTTCTATAGCTTGTAAATCTTTTAGACCAGTAGGAAGTGTACCGATAAATTCAATATTAATTCCCTCTTCTTCAAAAAATCCAAGTTCCCATGCTGTTACAAATTCAAGATAATCAACTGGAGGATCAACTACACGGAGATTAAATAATTTTTTCCCGTCCTTTGATGTTTTGTTTTCAGTTGAACTAGCTGCACTTATAGCAAAAGATAATACTAGAAGTAATCCAATAATTACTATTGACCTAAATTTAAATATTTTTTTCATTTTGTTCCTCCTTGTATAATATAGTTTTTTAGTTGTTTAATCCACATCTTAAAATAGTATTTATTCTATTATTTATGATTATCGACACATTTTCATAAGCTATCATCCCCTAATTGCTAATCATATTTCCCAAGGCTTTTGGTAGATTACCAAAGAAACCGCTAGATTTGTGTTCCAGGCGCAATTTCATCTGCAACATTAGTTGCATCGTTAGCCACTGGTACTTTCACATTACAATTATCAAACTCACTCTGCAATAATTCCCAAATATTGTGTGTTATCCAACTGTAATCAGAAGATAATCGCACATCAGCCGCAGTTCGTGGACGAGGTAAATCAATATTGACAATTTTCTTAATTCTACCTGGTCTCGGTGTCATTACAACGACACGATCGGCTAAAAGTACTGCTTCCTCAATGCTATGAGTAATAAAAATAATTGTCTTTTTAGTTTTTTCCCAAATGCGTAGTAATTCATCTTGAAGCGTCTCACGAGTTTGAGCGTCAACGGCTGCAAAAGGTTCATCCATCAAAAGTACTTTAGGTTCATATGCCAGTGAGCGTGCGATTGCTACCCGCTGACGCATTCCACCTGATAGTTCATTTGGATATCGATCCTCAAAACCGCTCAATCCTACCAGTTCAATATATTGCTTGCATATATCTAGGCGTTCTTTTTTAGGAACATGTTTGACCTCCAAACCATAAGCTACATTTCGCATTACCGTTCGCCATGGAAACAGGGCGTATCCTTGCATTATAAAACCTCTATCCAGGGCAGGACCATTTACCAGTTGTCCGTCAATACGAATATCACCGGATTTTGGCTTAGTAAGACCCGCTACGATATCAAGAAAAGTTGATTTACCGCAACCTGACGGTCCTACAATTGATACAAACTCCCCGTCCTTAATTGATAATGAAAATTCCTCTAAGGCAACAAATTCTTCTGTTTTGCGGGTCTGCGGGTTACGAATATAGTACACTTGCCTAAGTTTATCAAGTTCAATCTTCGACATATCTCCTCCTCTCCTAAAATAATAAAAGGCACTAACAATAACTAATTACTGTCCAGTGCCTCCGGTTTTCCGGTCGGTATATTTTAGGTTTTTATAAAATTATTATATTCTTAACTCTTAATCTTTGATTTCTTACTAAAACGTGTTTTTAATTCAGTGTAACATATAAGTACATAAGTATCGTTTTACAGATTGGGATAATTATATATTTTTTTATTAAATTTGTCAAGAAATATTTTTAATTTTTTTTTATCTATAAAATCGATAAATTAAACGCACATAAACGTCCATATTTACATCATTTTAACGATTTGACGTGTGTGCGATGTAAAACAAGATATAATATATATTTTTATTATGATTGCTATTCATTATATATATTTGACTAAATTCAAATTTTGGGGTTAAATAAATACATTAAACTTTTAACAAAGGAGAAAATATGAACCTGTTCTTTTTTGGAACTGGAATCTGCTTATGTATGATGTATAGCGGTATCATGTGTGCATGGATGGACATGTCTCACATTTTTTTATATCTACAAAATCTCCAAAAGAAATCTAAAACTTATTTTTACCGGATGTGACTGCATCCATGCAAAATGTATTTTGCCCACTATGGCAAATAACGATTGAATGCAGCTCAAGGAATAAATGATAACGGTCAAAAATACTTCAAGGATTTCTGAAGTATTTTTTTTATAAAAAAATCTCAAAACAAAAATTATACTGTAATACCAAGATTATAACGCTGGAGGTTAAGATAATGATAAAAAGTCTGTCCGTAATAGATTATGCACCAAAATTTAGAAATACAGGTTCAATACTCTGCTTTGGGAGGTGTAGTTATGTCGACTAAAAAGGATGTGTGCCTTTGTTGAAGAACTGAGGCAACAACTACGCGAAGTATGCAATGGCAGTGTATCCATAATAGTGCAAGACGGACACGTCATTCAGTTGAATGTGCAACAGCATTACAATTGTTTTCCGATTCCATCACAGAAGGGGAACGTAGAAACTAGTAACATAGATGATTCTGATGATGTGGTTCTTAATGATGAGGATTTCAGCACTTTACTCCAATATTTGGAGCAAGTCAAATATGGTTCTGTTATACTCATAATTGAGAGTTCAAAAGTTGTAGGAATTGAAAAAAATGAAAAATTAAAGTTGAAATAATATTTAAAATTAAATTTATATTGACCAAATAACCCAGAAATACATATATTTTCCTAAAATAGGAATTATTAAAAACTAATAGCTGTCGATAGTAAAATAGCATCATTTAATTTTTTTTTAAAATCCCTTGACAAAAATTATGCCACATGCTATGATTACGAAATATATAAAATTTATTATTTTTTTAGTCAAGAATCTTTTTAGGAGTTGAGCAAATGTTAATTATATCATTGTTAAAGGCCGTATGTTGTATGTGTTGTAGCATGTGTTGTTGTAAAAACGACACTTTTTTTCGTTCATATTATCGGCATTCTGAAAACATGTATGGTTAGGCATTTACTAGCTTAATTACAAATAGCATCTTAAAATTAGTATAAGCGTTTGGAAGTCGAAATCCTTTGGGAATGAATCCAAGCGCTTTTTCTTTTACTCAAATCATTTCTTAACAAAAAAATATATCTTAAAATGTTATGTAAAGGAGAAATCAGAATGTCAAAAAAAGCCAAACAAATAGCTATTTATGGAAAAGGTGGGATTGGCAAATCCACTACAACCAGCAATCTTTCTGCCGCATTGTCAAAAATGGGATATAAAGTTATGCAGTTCGGGTGTGACCCCAAATCTGATAGTACCAACACCTTAAGGAACGGTACGTATATTCCGACTGTTCTAGATACCCTAAGAGAAAAAGGTTCCGTCAATGCTCATGATGTGATTTTCCAAGGTTTTAACGGTATTTACTGTGTAGAGGCAGGAGGTCCGTCACCTGGTGTCGGATGTGCCGGTAGAGGAATTATCACAGCCGTTGAGTTATTCAAACAACAAAAAATTTTTGAGGAACTTGAGCTTGACTATGTAATCTATGATGTTTTGGGCGACGTAGTTTGTGGTGGATTTGCAGTTCCGATTAGAGAAGGGATTGCACAGCATGTTTTTACAGTATCAAGCGGAGATTTTATGTCCATCTATGCAAGTAATAACCTATTCAAGGGAATAAAAAAATATAGTAATAGTGGTGGTGCTCTTTTAGGTGGAATTATTGCCAATTCCATTAATAAAAACTATTCTAGAGACATAATAGAAGATTTTGCTGCTAGGACAAAAACACAGATTGTGCAATATGTACCACGTTCTATTACGGTCACTCAATCTGAGCTCAAGGGTAAGACAGTCATTGAGTCATCACCAAATAGCGAACAGGCACTAGTATATAAAGACCTCGCAGCACGTATTGCTGCACATGAAGAAAGTAAGACACCATCTCCACTCGAACTTGATGAACTTCGTCAATGGGCAGCTTCTTGGAGTGATAAATTACTTGCATTAGAAGAAATTGTTGCCGCAGACTCGGGGGTGGTTTCCATATGAGATTGGCATTTGCATCAAATGACGGTATATTTGTATCTCAACATTTCGGACATGCACTACGATTCGGCATAGTCGATATCAATGAGAACCTCTATACTTGGACATTTGTTGAAAAAAGAGAAAATGATACACCCTGCAAAGCAGGTGAACATGATGAAGAAAAATTTGAGAAAAGCATCACCTTAATATCAGATTGTCAGGTCCTTTTTGCAGCGAAAGTTGGGAATTATGCAAAATTAAGATTGCAAACGGCCGGAGTGCAAGTACTCGAACAACCGGGATTTATTGAGGATTTATTAGAGGGATATATAAAATATCTGAAACGACCTCTGTTCGGTGGGCATAAACGAAGAGAAATTATTGACGATCACCCTTGTTTTTCTGAAAAAGCCCATAATAAAAATGGTCGACTTCATCTTCCGGTAAGCCCAGCATGTAATATTCAGTGCCGTTTTTGCACGAGAAAACAAACTCTTGAAGAGGATCGTCCCGGCGTGGCAGCAGGGGTACTTCACCCAAATGAAGCTGTCGATACCGTAAAAAAAGCATTGGAATTGTGCCCACAAATTACAGTTATCGGCATTGCAGGACCCGGCGATACACTTGCCACATCACATGCACTAGAGACATTCCGGCAAGTCCATGAGGCATATCCTGATCTTATAAAATGCTTGAGCACCAACGGACTTAATCTACCCGGCAAGGCAAAAGAGCTCTGGGATGTCGGTGTAAGAACAATCACTGTGACAGTAAATGCTGTGGATAAAGAGATTTTAAAAAAAGTCGTGTCTTGGGTGCAAGAAGATAGAGATTTGATTGCTGCACAATTACAGGGAATACGTGAATGTGCCGATATTGGAATGATTGTTAAGATAAATACAGTACTTATACCCGGTGTGAACGATGAACATATAGCCACTATAGCCAAAATTGTCAAACAAGCTGGTGCAATGAGGCATAATATCATTCCACTTATTCCACAAAATGAATTTGCAAAAATATCTGTCCCTACTTGTGAGCAAATAGAACATGCTAGGCTGACAGCAGGAGTATATCTAGATCAATTTTTACATTGTAAACATTGCCGCGCAGATGCATGCGGTATACCAGGAATCAGTGATATGTCAAAAGAATTATATAAAGATCGTGCGCTTGAAACATTCTCGCATGGTTAATGGAGGAATTTTAATGAAATATGCTAACAATTTAACCGATTTAATCGGTAACACACCACTTTTAAAACCAAATAATTTTTTAAAAGAAAAAAATATTACGGCCAATGTTTTCTTGAAACTTGAGTACTTCAATCCATTGGGCAGTGTCAAAGACCGTATCGCTTATTCAATGATTGCAGCTGCAGAAAAAAACGGACATATAAAAAAAGGTTCTACTATTATAGAACCTACAAGCGGGAATACAGGAATAGGTATAGCTTTTGTCGCTGCTGTAAAAGGTTATAAAGTTATATTGACAATGCCTGAGACAATGAGTGTAGAGCGAAGAAATTTGGTCAAAGCTCTAGGTGCAGATATCGTACTCACCCCCGGTGCCCTTGGGATGAAAGGCGCCGTACGCAGAGCAGAAGAACTTAATGCTACCATTCCTGACAGTGTGATTCTTCAACAATTTGAAAACCCTGAAAACCCTGCTATTCATTACAAAACAACAGCAGATGAAATATGGAATGATTCAGAAGGTCAAGTTGATATATTTATCTCTGGTGTAGGAACAGGTGGGACCGTTACCGGAGTAGCTAAAAATCTGAAAGAAAAAAATCCAAACATAAAAATTATTGCTGTGGAACCCTTTGAATCTCCGGTACTATCCGGAGGACAACCTGGTGTACATAAAATCCAAGGTATCGGGGCTGGGTTTGTACCAGTCGTATACGATTCAGATTATATCGACGAAATATTTACTGTGCGTTCTGACGAAGCTATCGAGACTTCCAGGGAACTTGGACGAATTGAGGGATTGCTCGTAGGGATTTCATCAGGTGCTGCAGCATTTGCAGCATTGGCTGTTGCTAAACGAGCAGAAAATACGGGGAAAAATATTGTTGCCATTCTGCCGGACACAGGTGAGCGCTATCTTTCAACTGTGTTGTATCAATATTAAGGAGGAAGAAAATGTTTGATTATATTGAACGTCCACGAACTGCTTGTGCCCTAGCGGGCGCACTATCAGTTATTGGCAATTTACCAGATGTGATTCCAATTGTGCATACGTCAACCGGTTGTGGTGGTAACCTAGCAAATTCCATTGCATTTGGTGCAGGGTATCTTGGAAGCGGTTATTGTAGCGGCTCAGCTGCACCAAGTACAGGAATCACAGAAACAGAAATAGTATTTGGTGGCACAGATCGCTTGCATGAACAAATAAAAAGTACACTTGAGTTGATTGAAGGAAAACTTTACATTGTTGCAACGGGTTGTATGACAGAGATGATAGGTGATGATGCGGCAGGGACGGTCGCAGAATTTACTTCTGACGGCAAACCGATTTTAGCTATCAGCACACCAAGTTTTAAGGGGGATAGTTATCGTGGATATGAAATTGTGCTTGATGGGATTTTTAACAGATATCTACCTATATCTGAAACAAAAGATCCGAAACTAGTAAATATTTTTGGACTTGTTCCCGGATATGACCCATTTTTTCGAGGTGACTTAGAAGAAATTCAGCGACTCTTGACGGCATTGGGACTAAAAGTAAATACATTTTTTACACCCGGACAAACCTTTGAGAATTTGACTTCTGCACCATCTGCCGCACTAAATATTGTGCTATCACGTATTTGGGGCACAGAACTTGTTGAAAAATTTGAAAACCGACATGGGACTCCTTTTTGGGTCACAGATTTACCAATAGGACCCGAGGCGACTGATCAGTTTTTAACCAAAATTGCAGATAAGCTCAATCTTGATGCAAAAAAATTGATAGAACATGAAAACAAAATATTTTATGGGTATTTTGAGCGTACTGCGGATGCATTTTGTGATGGAGATTTAAAATACTATTATGTCAGTGTTACCAATTCAAACTACGCAATACCATTAACACGATTTGTTACGAGAGAATTGGGTTGGGTGCTTGCAGATAGTTTCATTACAGATAAACTGACAGATACACAAAAATCACTATTACAAGGTGATACATCATTCACATTCCTTACAGGTGTATTGGAAATCGAAAGAGCAATCAGTACAAACCATTTACGTAATAGGGGACAGAGATACTTTGACGATATATCACCACTATATATCATTGGTAGCACATTGGAAAAACGTACTGCCAGCACCAGGGGAGCGAAACATTTATCCGTAAGTTTTCCTCTTTATGATAGACTCATCACAGACAGAGGATATGCTGGATATCGCGGCGGATTACACTTATTTGAAGATTTAATCGGACAAATTATGTCCGTTAAAAGTTAATGGGGGTGAGAATATTGAGTATATACAAAAGTGATGTACCACCGGTACGGGACACACGATTACATATTGGTGACAGTTATGACGGTAATGCATGTGATCTGGTAAATTGTGGACGGGATGGTTGTTTGATTCAAAAAGGACGTAGCTTCTGGCAAGCAGGTGCTTGTCAAATGTCTTTGACATTGATGATGGCAACAACTCTAGAGAAAGCAGTCATTGTGATGCATGCACCCGGTGGTTGTGGAGCACTATTGTTTTCATTGTCCGTCCAAGCATCCAAAGGTAAAGGGAGACGAGGCAAAGTACCTACTGCCGTTCCATGGTTATCTACAAATCTCACTGAAGCTGATGTTATCGGTGGTGGCGAGCGTAAGCTTCGAGAAACAATTGAATATGCAGATCGTGAGTTTCGCCCAGAAATTATATTTGTTGTCGTAACCTGTGCACCTAGTATTATCGGAGATGATTCGGAAGAAGTCGTACGACAAGTACGCCAACATGTGAGTGCAGATGTAGTAAGCTTGCATTGCCCAGGATTTAGATCCCGTGTGGTAGCAAGTGCCTATGATGCATTCTATCATGGATTATTGAGAGGATTAAAGATTGAACCACAACCATGGATAGATTATCGCCCATTTTCCGAGAGTGATCCAAAAGCCGAATTGGCTAAAAAGAAATACCTTTATGAAAAAAGCCATACCGTCAATTTATGGAATGCAACTAGTATGGGACCTGATGACGAGGAAGAAGTCATACGTCTACTTACAGCTTTGGGTCTTAAAGTTCGTTTTTTTGCGGAATATACTTCACAGGAGGAATTACGACAAATTGCTGATGCGGGATTAAACGTCAGCCTATGTAATGTCCATGATGACTATATCTTAACTTATTTGAAAGAACAATATGGGACTCCATATATTATTGCGGGAATGCCTATCGGGTTTCGTCACACCCGGGCTTGGCTTGTAGAAATTGCAAAACATTTTGGACTGGAAAAACAAGCAAATGATCTTGCCGACTATGAAGAAGCCCTTGCAAAGGAGGCAATCGAACCTTTTATTGAGCAAATCAAAGGGAAAAGAGTACTCATTGGCGGCGGTGTAGTGCGAGTAGGAGCTGAAGCTACAGCACTTTCAGAACTTGGATTGAAAATCATAGGCATCCGCTCATTTCATTATGATAATAATGCGGAACCTATTTTTGAAGATGTTGCAGCCAATCTGCCTGATACTCCAGTCTCTATCAGCAATCAATCTTTTGAGATGATACATCAGATTAAAACATTAAAACCAGATTTGGTCGTATCACATAACGGAACCCAAGGATATATAGCAAAACTTGGTGTCCCATCTGTACAATTGTTCAACGTGGACGGTGCATTCTTTGCCTATAAAGGATTGTATCAAATCCTGCGGCGAATCGTGTTTGAATTTAAGAATACGTCCTATCGTGATAGGCTTTCTCAGCATATTAAATTACCGTATAAACAAAGTTACTTTGATGGGAATGCTTTTAAGTATATAAAGGATTGAATTAATGGGAAATTGCGATATGCGTTATACGCCAAACCTTTAGTTGCTAATATGATAAATAATAACATGTCCGAGTTATAGAGGGCGTAATCATACGCCCCTACGTGAAAAAAAGCATTTTGTAAATGCATAAAAATTATTCTAAATTTAAGGAGGAATTATCTATGAAAAATTTTAAATTATCAATAAAAAATGTTTTATCTGTTAAGACAGCATTAATTTTATCGTTTTCATTGTTTGCAACTATCGTTGCAGCTAAACCATTGATATCTTCTGCTAACCCTGCAGAAAAAGAAAAAGCATATCAAGCAGAACCAGCTTCTAAACGTGTAATCCATATTGGTTATGACGGAGGACTTTGTCAAGCCGCTATACCTATTGCTCAATTAAAAGGTTTTTTTGAAGCTGAAGGAATAAAAACAGAGCTAACTAAAGCCGGCGGTGGATTTGCTAATGCTCGTGATGCAATCGTAGGCGGAAAAGTAGATACTTATGGTGGCATGGTAGCAGAATGGTTAAAGCCTATAACTAATGGTGTCGATGTTCGATTTACTTTTGGACTTCATACAGGCTGTACATCAGCTTTCGTATTAGCAGAATCTAAGATTACAAAATTTGAAAAGGGACAAAAAGTTGCTGTCACAGGTGGAATTGGTGGCGCACAACATAATATATCTTTCAGATTTATTTCTCATGATGGATTACAAACAACTGATTTTTCTTGGTTGGATTTACCGGCTGATCAAGCGTTAACTGTTCTTAAAAATGGCGATGCAGATGTTTTCGTACTTGGAGATCAATTGGCTGAAAAATGGGTACAAGACGGTTCTCTTCGTCGTATCAGATCTCTTCATGGGGATGCAGACTTCGCTGAAGAATCTTGTTGCGTACTTGCAATTGCAGGAGCATTCATAGATGCAAACCCTGTTACAGCTGAAAAAATTAGTCGTGCTATTTATAACGCTGCTCGTTGGATAGGAGAGAGCGATGAAAATAAAAGAGAAGCTGCAAAACTTCTTTTAGAAAATGGTTTTATCAGTGGTACTGAAGATTATGCTTTTTCCCTTGCAAAATTATTCAAATGGGGATTATCTAAAGAATGGACTGAGAAAACTTTGGATAATTCTATCGCAGAATATCAAGCTCTTGGCGTTATTGATAAAAACTTAAAACCTGCAGATATTAAGACTCAAGTTTGGTTCCCTATCGAAACAGATAAAAAATAATAAGAATAAATAAAAATAAATAAATAATAATAAATAAAGTAAAATAAATAAAGGTGATTATATGAAACTAACAGTCTGGGAATTACGACAATTGGAACGTTTGCCGAAATCTGAATTTAGGAAAAAGGTTGACAGAGCAGTATCTGCTCTGCCCCTTTTATTGGCAATTGCCTTACTTCTACAATATAAACTGGTTCCTAACTTGCCAAAATATGCAGCGAATAAAATAGCATTTCCTATTAGTAATGTTTATACAGTTTTTTTTGGTTTATTAGCAGTTGCGTTGCTTGTATATTTTATTTCTTCTCTTTTTTCAGAGAAAATATACGATAAATTACTGTACAAAGCACCACTTTACAGTGTTATCATCACAATTGTAGGCCTATATGATTTAGCTACTTTGAAAACCGGAGTACTTCAAATGCCTTATTTCCCTTGGGTCGACCGCATTTTGCTCGCTATTATAAATGATCGTGTTGTCCTTTTGGATTGTGTTAAGAATTCTCTCGTTTTACTATTTACAGGCTATCTGTCAGGTGTAGTTATTGGATTGATAACAGGAATAGGTGCCGGATGGAGCCTAAGGATACGTTATTGGGTCACTCCTATACTTAGATTCCTAGGACCGATTCCATCAACTACTTGGATTTCGATCATATTAATCGTTGCAAGTTCACTTTTTGGCGGTTCAGTATTTTTAATCGCATTAGGTGTATGGTACCCGGTCACTATGTCTGCTTTTAATGGTGTGTTAAGTGTCGAACGAAGCAATTTCGAGGTTGCAAAAACCTTTGGTGTCAGCAAAATTGGATTGATATTCAAAGTAGCGATTCCTGCTGCAATGCCATCAATCTTCAACGGACTGACTCAGGGAATGAGTATCGCTTGTACTGCTCTAATGGTTGCAGAAATGCTTGGTGTGGAGAGCGGCTTGGGGTGGTATATTAATTGGCAACGTGGTTGGGCGGAATTTGCAAAGATGTATGCTGCAGTAATAATTATCTGTCTCACATTCACAGTGGTAAATATTGTCTTAACACTGACAAAAAAACGTGTTTTGCGTTGGCAGGAGGGGAAAGTATGAGTGCAAGTGTTGAAATAAAAGGCGTGACAAAAGTTTTTGCACGTCAGGGTATGGATGACACGCTGTTCGCATTGGATGATATAAATATTAGCATTCAGCCCGGCGAGTTTGTCTCATTGCTTGGAGCGAGCGGGTGCGGCAAAAGTACACTGCTTCGTATTGTAGCAGGATTAGAAATTCCTACAAAAGGTGAAGTATTTTTTAATGATGAAATAATACACGGCACAGACCCCAGACGTGGCTTGGTGTTTCAGGAACATACGTTATTTGCATGGTTAACTGTCAAAGGGAATATTGAGTTTGCATTGAAAGCAGTAAAGCAATATGACCAGAAAAAAGAAGAAATAGCTGATTGGTTGGCAATCGCAGGATTGTCAGATTTTGCAGATAACTACCCGCATCAACTATCAGGTGGAATGAGACAACGAGCTGCTCTTGTGCGTGCTTTGGCTGTTTCTCCGGATGTGTTATTGTTGGATGAACCACTAGGAGCCCTTGATAGTTTTACACGGATGACATTACAGGACGAATTGTTACGTCTCTGGAAAGAACGTAAAAATACTATGCTTATGGTCACACATGATATAGATGAAGCAATCTATCTAAGTAGCCGCATTGTTGTAATGTCACCACGACCTGGGCGCATTGCGAAAATCCTTGATGTACCAATGAATTATCCACGAAACCGTGCTTCGGATGATTTTACGGAATTGAGATCACAAATTCTAAAACTTATGGAATTTGCGCACGATGTACAAATAGAATATATGTTATAAATTAAAATAATAAATAAAAATATCTGATTTCTATTAAAAATAGAGAAAGGATATTTTTATTTATATTAATTCTTGTAAATATTAGCTATTAATAAATGTAATTAAAATAAAAATTATAGAAATTATAATAAAAATGTTGTAGAATGTTATATACTAAAAACCAAGGGGATAAAACATGAAAAAGCTAATCATAGCAGAAAAACCGAGTTTAGGTAAAAATATAGCGACTGCACTCTATGTCAACAATAGAAAAGATGGCTACATAGAGGGTGATAATTATATTATTACATGGTCTTTTGGTCATTTATTAGAATTAAAAAGAATAAAAGATTATTTAAACATTGAAAAAATATTATGGAAAAATATTGCGCTTCCTTTTATTCCGAATAAATTTGAATTTATTCTAAAAAGTGATGAAGGCGTAAAAAAACAATTTACAATCATAGAAAATTTAATAAAAAGAGAAGACGTGTCTGAAATAATTAATTGTGGAGATGCTGATAGAGAAGGGCAATTGGTAGTAGACCTAATTATACAAACTGTAGGAATAAATAAAACTGTTAAAAGATTATGGCTTCCGGAGCAAACCGAAGAAACAATAAGAAATCAGTTGAATCAATTAGAAGACAATGAAAAATATATAAATCTCTATAATGAAGGGATTGCAAGAACATATCTCGATTGGTTATTAGGAATTAATTTAACAATGTATTTAACAGTAAAATCAGGAAAATTACTACGTGCCGGTAGAGTGTTAGTCCCAATTGTCAAATTTATTTATGATAAAGATTTGGCTATAAAAAATTTTGATGCAGAAATTTATTATCAAATAGAAAGCAAAATAATTAAGGATGACATAGAACTATTATTAACTGTAAAAGATAAAAAATTCAAAGAAAATGAAATTGACCAAGCAAAAAATTTAGCCAATTTATTAAATAAAAATAAAACTATTGTAAAATCTATAGAAATAAAAGAAAAGAAAAAATTACCATCCAAATTATTTTCACTTTCTACATTACAAAGCTTCTTATCAAAAAATAAAAAAATGAATTTTGCAGATTCATTAGAAATAATACAAAGCTTGTATCAACGTGGGTATATAACATATCCTCGAACTAATTCAGAATATCTATCAGAAAATGAAAAAGAAAAAGTAAAAGCCTTACTTGAAATATATAAAAGTTACGAGCTGGAATTTAAAGATTCCAAAAAAATCTTTGATGATACAAAAATTGAATCTCACAGTGCTATAATAATAACTTCTAAGGTTCCAAAATTAAACGAATTTGAAGAAAATGAAAAAATAGTATACGAAGCAATTTTTTATAGATTTATAAGTAACTTTTTAAAAGAGGATACAATAATAGCCGAAACTGTAATTAATATTGGTGCAGGAGATGAAACCTTTGAATTAAAGGGTGAAACATTGATACAAACCGGGTATTTAAAATACGAACCAATAAAAATTGAGAAAATTTTACCGAATTTTTCTGTAAACGAAGAATTAGATGTAAATTTTAAACCAAAAAAGAAAAAAACTCAAGCACCTAAAAAAGCGACAGAGGAAGATTTAGCCAATTATTTAAAAAACCCTTTTAGAAGTGAAAAAATGACAGAAGATGAAGAATATAAAGCAATTTTTGAAGGAGTGGAGATAGGAACAGAAGCTACAAGGACAAATATTATAGAAAATGCCAAAGAAAATAAATATATATCTCAAAAGAGAAATACTTACTCAATCGAACCATTGGGAGAAAAATTAATAGAAATTTTGGATTTACTTAAAATCAACTTATATAAGGAAAGAACTGTAGAATTTTCTAAATTGTTAAAAAAGATATATAAAAATGAGGCGTCTATAGAGAATATTATGGAAATTGCTAAAAAAGAACTAGTTGAAATAATTAGTTCGAAAACCATTGCAATAAATAGGATACAGGATGCCAGAGAGAGTGTGGGAAAATGCCCAATCTGTGGTTCGGATGTTATTATATCTAAAAAAGGAGATACATTTTATTGCAGTAATAATATAAATAATTGTAAATTTGTATTATTTGAAAAAATGAAAATTTACGGAACCGAAGTGAAGATAACAAAAACAAAAGCAAAAAGTTTGTTAAAAAATAAAAACACTGTATTTAAACTACGAGATAATGTAAAAAATAGCGAGTATGAAGCATATATATTAATTGATGGGATTCGTAATAAATATGTACAATTTAAAATAAGTGGATTCCCTGAAAAAAAATAAAAAATTAAATTAAAGTGAGAACAATTTTTTTTGTTCTCCTAACTTATTTTCTCTCAAAAATTTTTCATGTAAAATCCAGTCAGTGAGTCTAAGTTCTATTCCTGTTTTTCTCTTTTTAGGCAAATTTGTCTTAATTTTAAATAATTGCATTTGTTTAGTGGTTTTTAACATTTATGTGCACCTTATTTGATTTAGCTTCATTATTAACATAGTTATTATAACAAATTTTTTTATAAAAGCAAATAAATTTTGAATAATGGAATGTTAAATGTAAGAGCGTTGCAATGCAACGCCCCTACAGATGACGCTCCTACATTATAAAAATTATTGATTAAACTTATAATTAAATCTTAAACTATACTTGATATCATTGCTGACCTTGTTATCATATTTTGTGGCTTCCACATCTATTGTTAACCCATAATGATTTGCCTTCTCAAATGTCACTCCAACTATGCTCTTTAGTTTTCCTTTTTCTTCATATGGTCTTATCAAATTATAAGTCCCTTCTTCTCCTTTATATACCTTAGCTTTTACATGCTCAATATCTGCGTTTCCAAATTGATATCCATATGAGACGTCGCCTATAATTTTTATTGAAAAATTATTTCCTACATATATTCTGTGTGCTGCCTTGACCCCTAATGCTAATTCTGCCCTAAAATAATCTCTATCTTCTATTTGTAATTCCAATCCGCTGTCGCCTTTGGCTTCTTCTTTGAATTTGCTTACATATCCATATTCTAGGTTCAGGTCTCCGTATAATTTGACCTCAGAATTATAGCTTTTGAATACTTCCATGGATAATCTATTGTCGAGCATAACATTGTAGGATTCATATTTACCGCTATTTGTATAGATTTTTTCAAGTTCTATTTTTCTTTTTGCCTCATGTCTATTTGCTCCTATTTCCAATTTACTTCTTAAAGTTAAAAAGTTGCTTTTGATTAATGTCAACGAATTGTATAATCCCAACCTCAATGAATATATATCTTCTTTTGATTTATCATTATATGTCGGTGCATCATCAAATTCAAATTTACTTATTGCAAATCCGGCCATATATCCATATTTATTTGCATAATTTTTCCCTTCGTATTCTTTCATCATATACAGTCCGTATATTTTATAATCGTAATTATCTACTCCTACAGTTTTGTCTTCGTATCCCCCGTCTTGATAAATCACGCTATATTTTATTGTATCTTTTGTAAAATTATATGAATTTTCTAACTCTTCGAAACTCTTATTAAATGCCGATTGAACATTTAGTATTCTTTTTAGTGATGTAGTATATATATCCCCTCTGAATTCTGCCAATACTCTTTGGGTTTCTTCTGTAAATGATCTATTTCCTTTTTCATTATATATACCACTTAAATAAGCATTTATTCCCATAAGAATAGATGCATCTCGCCCTATTCCACCACTGTTTTTGAGGATATTATCCAGTCCACTATAAAGAGCGTCGAATTGCTCTCCTATCGTAATATCTGCATATGGTCTTTTAGCAATTACCAAATCCCCGTTATTAGTTACTTTTGCTACAAACATTGGGGATGTTACAGGAGTTATCTTTGACCCTGTAATAATTCCATGAGCCATATTTACAAAACCCTTTATTTCATAAGAAATTCCATTACCTGTCGTAGCAAAATTTGGAAGCAATTTTACTTCTCCACTTACGCTATGTGCATTGAATAATGGCGTACCTGTTGTGACATCTGCATAAGCACCATTTATAACTATTGCGCCTACTGCGGACAGTGTACCACCTATAGATACATAATTATCATTTATTATGATTGTACCATCAGGTTTTATTTCTACAGCCCCTACATTGGCTGTCCCTATACCACCTGAACCCACTGCTGTTCCCCCATTGACTATAATATTTCCACTATTGGATGTTATTCCTGCGCCCTCTATTCCTATTCCGTTATTTAGAATTATCGTTCCATTATTTTCAAATGTACCACCAATACCGATATTCATTCCTATGCCGCCGTTTACAATAACAGTTCCATTATTGATTATATTTCCATTATAGGCAGCCATACCTATTGTTATAGCTCTGCATGATGCCGGTGCGGGTGTACTTCCTAATGTTATGTTTGCTCCTGTTGCATTTATAGCTACTGCACCATCTCTCACAAGGATTCCTACTCCACCATTATCTACATTTATATTTCCATAGTTTGTAAATTTTGTTCCTATTCCACTTCCATATATTCCTACTGAATGGTCATGATTAACAGTGATAATTCCCGTATTTGATGCTATTGTCCCTCCATCAATATAGATTCCTACTGAATTCAAATGATTTTGTATATTTGTATGGTCACCTTGTACATCAGTCATTCCTACTATTATGTTTCCGCTATTATTTAATGTATTAATACCGTCAGAAAATATTCCTACTGATGATGTTCCCAATATCATATTAGCACCATTATTTATAATTGCTTGTTGCCCTGTTGATTGTTTTAGATATATTCCATATCCCCCATTTCCTACAGCCCAATTTCCTGTTGATGTAGTGATAGTCCCTATTCCATCTGTTTTGTATATTCCTATTGATGCTGCAGGTGCCTTATCTGCTATTGTCATGTTTCCTGTATAAGATATATTTCCATTTCCTTTATTTGCGATTCCTATACTTGTATTTGTGCCAATAGTAATATTTCCTGTTACTGTCGCATCCATTCCTTTAGTATATATTCCCACTGCGTTATCTGACCCTATTATAATATTTCCTATATTAGCATTTATACTCCCTCTCCCTTCTCCGTAAATACCCAGACCATTTTTTCCTATAGTCATAGTCGTACCACTTTGAGTTATTGTACTTCCTGATGCCATTTCTTTACCAAAGATTCCTATACTGTAATCTCCGATAGAAAAATCTCCTGAACCTAGATATGAACCATTATTTAGAGTTATTCCTATCGAAACCGTTGATTTATCAGCACTTTCAAAAGAATTTGATACTGTGATATTATTGTTTGTCGCAATCTGACTATTTTCTCCATATATTCCTATATTTTTATCTCCGGATACAGATATTGTACCTGTTACTGTGAGATTAGAGCTATTTTTTGCCATTACTCCCACTTGATTATTAGTAGTGGAATTTCCTATAGTGACCGTTCCTGGCACGGTTCCTGTTGAGTTATTAAGAATTAATCCTATAGTATAGTTACCTGTCTGTGTGATTGCCGGCACGGTTCCTATTCCTATTACACCATCGTAGTAAACCCCTATCGAATATTTAGATAAAATTCCTGCCTGTACTGCTAACGCTGTTCCTATAAATGATGGTGCACTTCCTTTTATATATGCTCCTATTCCACCAGTTTGTGCTGTTATTATTGAATTTCCAACATTTATTGTTCCTCCATCTGCTACTATTCCTATTTGATTATTTGCAGTAATATTTCCCGCCAAATTCAGATTGGCATCTTTGGAATACATATATATTCCATCTGTTCCCACAGTGATATTAGTTGCATTTGGAATCGTAACCGTTGTCCCTACACCTTCAGCATATACCCCTATACTTCCATTTCCTCCTGTTATAGATACAGTCCCAGTCAGTGTTATAGTAGAACCATCATTTACTACTATTCCTATAGCACTCTTAGATGAATTGCTATCTCCCACTATTATTATTCCGTCTAATGTAGCAGTCGAAGTTCCTGTTGCCATTACTCCTACACTTTCATTCCCTAAAAATATAGTTCCTGCATTGATATTTCCTGATATACCTTCAAGAACTACCCCTGTATTTCTCAAACTCGTAGAAGCGATATTATTCGATATAAATCCATTAGTTGCTCCCTTAATATATACCCCTATTCCATCTGTTCCTATCATAGTCATATTATCATTCTTAATTGATGTAAGTACACCACTATAACTGGAATAGATGCCTATTCCATTATTTCCTACATTGATAACTCCTGTATTCACTGTATCAGCCACATCAGTAAATATTCCTATGGAAGGTATATTCATCCTTGATACTTCCGATATGTTTATTGTTCCATTGTTATATATTGTTATCGTATCTCCGGGATTAGTTGTACCTTTTATCGCTATTATTCCTATTCCACCATGCATAGCCGTTATTATTCCATTATTAGTTATACTTTGAGGTGAACCTGATACTACTCCATTATCATATTTACCTAGAATTCCTGTTGCTCCTTCTCCTACATAAAGATTTCCTGATGAAGACAGGCTTCCATTTGTTGTCGCTGCCAATGTTCCCGTTCCTGTTAATATAATATTGTTTCCCAGATTAATTGTCCCACCATTATTATATACGCCTATTCCTTCACCAATTAAGAAATTGAATGTTAAAACATCTGTAGTGGTACCAAGATTGGCTGTTCCTCCATCTACATAAACACCCGTTCCTCCATCAATATTAATAATGGATGTCCCTGTTTTCAATGTATTACCTGCAGAAACATATATTCCTATTCCGCCTTCTGTTGTTATATTTCCATTATGAGTAAGAGTCATTCCGGCTCCTCCAAGATATATTCCTACTCCATTTTTTGCATTTACATTCACATCATTCATATTATTTATACCGGTGATACCCGTATCAAATAAAATTCCTACTGGCGTTCCTACAGCCTTCGTTCCTGTCAATATATTGACGCCATTAAATATTATCGTATTATCTAGTACATATACACCTATAGAATCATTTCCTGTTGTTATATTGTTTGATATTACTGAACCATCCTTAGTTACAACGCCTACTGTTCCATCTGATGTCTCCACTACAAAGTCTATCTTCGCATTTTCTCCAAATACTCCTACTCCACCTGCCGCTATATTTAACATTCCTATTTTTATTTTATTTGCATCAGTGTTTTTAAGGTATATTCCTATTGCATTTGATGATGATGAAATATTTCCACCTGTTCCATCGAAACCATTTCCGGAACCATCGACATAGACTCCAGTTCCAGTTGTTATTTTGATATTTCCTGTATTTTTTCCAAAATTAACTCCTACTCCTGCTATATACATTCCTAGATTGTTTCCGGCGTTAATTGTTCCTGTATTTTCAACAGAAGCTATATCTGATATTGTCTTTGACTCAGATATTATACCTACTACGGAAGTCGTCGAAATACTTGCTGTTCCATTAAGAGTGATAATTCCAGAATTGACTGCAGTTCCTTTTTCTACATATATTCCTATTCCATCTATATCATTTACATTAATAGTCCCACTAGAAATCAGAGTAGAATCCCCTCCTACATATGATGCTATATTATTGATCTTACTCGCAGTAGAAGTAATATTTTTGGTATTGGTAATTGTTACTCCATCTGCTGCATATATTCCTATACTGTCACTTCCGGTAAGAGAAATGGCTGATCCATTTGTTATCATTCGGGAAGCACTTCCTTTGCTATAATATACTCCTATATTTTTTGTACTCGTTGCGGTATTTTCTACAGTTATTGTTCCCCCATCTGCATAAGCACCATTTGTCAGATACATTCCTGTTCCTTTACCTATGTCTGTCTTTAAAGTAAGTCCAGCACCCATTACGCTTATTGTTCCTCCATCGCCATATATTCCTACAGCACTGGTTGTTGATGTCCCTCTCGCAGTTACAGTTCCTGTTATAGATGATGCTCCTTCAATAAAAATACCTGTAGTTTTATCTCCTGTAGCCGTTACATTTACATCAAGAATATTTTCGCCTTTTGAATAGATTCCTATTGCTTCATTTAGAACAAAAATATTTCCTAATCCAGAATAATTATTTGTTGATATTGCATTCTCAAGGTAAATTCCCACAGACTTATGTCCGATAGTCGTAGGCGCTGTATTTCCATTCACTGTAAGTGTCTTTCCCGAAATAATAGATATAGAAGCTCCATCTTTACCATAAATAAGAATATTTTTATTTTCATTATTTTGATTATATGCAATATTATCAGACATTTCAACTATTGCATTTTCTGCGAATACTCCAACATTAGATTTTCCTACAAATACTATATTATTACCGGCAAGTTCTGTTTTTGCACCATTTTTTACGAATATCCCTGTTGTTCCATCTACTTTGAGGTTAATCGTTCCTTTATTTATTGCTCTATTATTTACTCCTTCTGCATATATCCCTATCTGCGATGCATTATTTACATTGATAATTCCGCCAGTATTATTTATAAGACTAGCCGTCTTTGTATACATGCCGACAGCCCCAGTTTTCCCTGTTGTGAGCTCAATAGTTCCATTATTTGTTCCTATATTAGATGTAGATCCTTTAAGAAATATCCCTACTCCGTCTTTTCCTATTCTCAAAATTCCGGATGAAGTTATATCCATATCCTCAGCATAGATAGCGGTTCCTTTTTCGAAATCTTTAGCATCTATTGCAAGATTTACAGATTGAGACCCATTCCCTTTATAGAAAAATCCGGTTTTCCCATTTGTATCTGTCCCGGTTCCTGTTAAAATAACAGAAGTAGCAGTAATAGTTGATGTCCCATCCATCATTACTCCTATTCCATCTCCGCCAAGATTAATAGTTCCTAGATTTATTATTTCTGAACTATTTTTAGCATAGATAGCTACTCCTCCAGCTCCTACTGATACTTTTCCTAAGTTTGAAATAGTAGCCTTTTCTCCATAGATACAGATAGCCGTAGTTGAACTAGCTGAATTTCCTACTGTTATCACTCCAGTAGATGTATTTGTTACAATTGTATCTTTTTTTGTCCCTGAAATATTATTGTTATATGCATAGATCCCTATGGTACCTGTTCCATCTAGAATTATATTTCCACGATTAGTAATACTTACCTTCCCTTGACCTTGTGCTAATGTACCAAATTCATTTAATATTGGAGATCCTATAGGAGCCTCTCTATACGCCATTCCTAAAATACCTATAGATTTATTTCCTCTCACTTCAATATTACCTGCATTGGTAACTGCACTTCCATTAACTGCGTAAACCCCAATTCCTTGTTCGTTTGCAGCATTACTCTCTTTTTCAACTTTTATTGAACTAGTTCCATCTATTGATACGACTCCATAGTTTATAAAAGCTCCGATAGCACCCATTCCTGTTCCATTTCTGTCGGCAATGATAGTTGAATTAGCTAAATTTATCCCTGTTTCTATATTAGAAACCGCTAATTTGCTAGAGTTCATCTCCAGTCCTACTACTTGATTGTTAAATTTTGATGCTTGAACATTATCAAGAATGGCTGAAATATTGCTGTTTGTTGCTGTCGCTACAAGTCTTTGTCCCAAGAATCTATTATAATAGAAATTCCCATCTTTCTGCGCTTGAGTATCTGTCACTACTCCGGTACCGGTCTTATCAAGATTACCTATAGTAACAGTTCCTCCATCTACAGCAGCTATTTTATAACTATCAATTCCGGAACCGGCAATTATCAGATTAGATAAAGATGTGCCCCCAAGAGCAGTTCCAAGAGCTGCCGTTATACTGGACTCCAAGCCACTTGTATTTAACCCTGATGCATTTCGTAAATTAAATACAACCACATCATTAGATTCTACATGTATTCTAGAATTAGAATTCAAAGTAATCAAAGGAGTTCCAGCCAGCATATCCAAATCAAATGCTGTCGCTTTTCCTTTAAGTATCATTTTAGAATCACTCAAATTTATTTTTCCTACTCCATCTGAATAAACAACATATCCTGCTCCATCAAATTCTACTATTCCCCCTGTTAGATCTATAATAGAATTTGCTCCTATAGAAGCGGCAACAGTCGAACCATTGACTACTTTTATGTAGTTATTTTTGACATTGATGACTCCTCCATCTTTTGCCATTATACCAAATCCTACATATCTATCAGCATCATCCAATTTTTCACCTGTTATAGATATATTAGACATTCCGGGAACAATAGTTCTATTAATTATAATAACAGTATTGGCTCCTAGCGCAAATACTGCTCCTGTATCTTTTTTATTTGTTGTTGTCGGATGTGTACCTACATGTGATGCTACGTTCAATTCATTTGCTGTAATTTTTGCTCCATTTTCCCCATATGTTATTACTGAATCTTCCGTATTTGTAGCAATAATCTTATTTACCGTGATAGCCTCATTTATTCCGGAAATATTTCCTTTTACATACACGGCCATGTTGCCTATTCCGCCGGTCAAAGATATATTCCCTGTAGAACTAACACTTCCCTTACCATTAATCAATATACCTATGTTTTTATTCCCGCCATTTAAAGAAATTTCTCCACCACCAATATTAAGTGCAATATCAGCATTTGGATATACTCCAACATTATTTTCTGTCTTGTCATATATTCTAATCTGATGACTGGTAAGATTTAGAGCTCCACTGGCAATTATTCCAAACGAGCCCTCTATATTACTATTTTTTCCACCTGAATTGATATCATAATTTGTTAAATTCGTCCCATTAGTGGTTCCGGAAACAGCTGAAGTTGTAAATAGTTCATTTCCTTTGCCATTTGCTCCTATGTCTACCGCAAAATTTCCGATTGTAGAACCGGCGGTAGCATCTCCGTATAGTCCTATGCTACTATCTCCAAATAATGTTAATGGATGATAACTTCCTGTGGTCACAGTGTTGGTAGTACTATTAAATGTGAAGTTTTCGGTAATAAAGTATAAATCATTGTCAGAACCCGTTTTTAGATAAATCCCTGCTGAATTTTTCCCATACATTTCTAATGTTCCTCTGTTTACAATGCTTAGAGGTCTCCCTGATCCGCTAGCTCCTGATAAGAAAATAGAAGCAGTTCCAGTATATGTTTTAATACTTCCGGTTATTCCATTATACATTATATGGTGCACACCTGTTCCATCAAGGGACATTACAAAAACTGAAGTATATTTTTGATAATAGTTCTTTCCATCAAAATATGGCTGAAAGATAATATCGCCGGTATTAATAGCAATGGCTTTTTTACCGGCAGCATTATGGTCATAGTGATTAGTAACAGAAGTATTTCCACCTTCAATAACTATTTTGCCACTATTTATCCATGTATACCTTTTTGATGCATCAGAAGTTTTTTTTGTTGATCCAGCTGCTCCATAAGTCCAATTAATGTTATCCCCCGCATCATCATAAGCGGCTAAAATATCTGCTTGATTGGCGAGGCCAGAAGTCCCTGTTTCCAACCCTGTTCTTTGACTAGCTACAGACCCTGCACCATGAATATCCAAATGAACAAATTCTCCTAAATTAGAAGTTTCGCTTTCCATTTTTCTCGTATAAAGAAATGTTGCGTTGCTCAACATTGTTGATTGAGCATCAGAACCAACTAATTTTTGAAATCCTAATTGTGATCCATTAGAATCTGTTGATGCCCTGCTCAGACCAGTCCATGTTCTTCCTGAAGCCACAGATGAATGGGTGTCACTTGTAGCGTTTCCCACAGCCCAAATATTTGCTCCGTCATATCCGGTATACTCATATGTCCATGTATTTTCGGTATCTCTAATCAAATTAAAATTTCCACTCTTGATTGCGACCATTTCAATGACAGCATTGCTCAAATTTTTGTTATCAATTATATTAGAAGTTGAATTTCCTCCTGAAATAACTTTTGATGCAAATGTTGGGATAGTTGGTGGTACTATAACCGGTATGCTTGGCGCCGTCGGTGCTGTTACGGTAGTTGGTACAAATCCTTCCGGTGTTACTGGCGGATTTACATTGATAATTTTATCTGTTGGTGAATCGGGCGGAACAATATCCGGTGGAGCAACCACTATTTTTTCCACCGGAGTCGGTGTTGTTACAATCACTGATACCCCACCTGGTGATGATGGTGGCAGGACTGTTGGTGGTTTTACACTAGGTATTGTAGTCACAGTTGGGCTCACTGTACCAGGCAATATCCCCAGACTTACTGTCGGTGCAGATGCACTCGCCGAAATGCTCGGATTGATTGACGGTAACACAGGTTCTATAGGTTTTATATTAGCACCAACTTCCACTATTTCCCGAAATTCTTCGTTATCAGCGCCCACTCCGTTTCCGATTTTGGACATAATCTTATCTATCTCTCCGACTACCCAGTCAGGATTTGTTATCCCTTTTGTATCATAATATTTTTTTATTGCATCTATAGTTTCCCCGAATTCTTTAGTTGTCCTATTTGAAGTCTTTTCAATTCCAAAATGACTGTAAGTAAAAAATATTTGTGTAGATGGATATATTGATTTAGAAAAATATTCTCCTTTTCTTACTAAATATATTTCCTGAGATTTTATTTTTTTTAATTTTGTTTCATTTTCTATTAATAATGCCTTCACTTCAGCCTTTTGAGCTATTATTTTTTCTAATAAATCAATTTTAGTAGTATACACTTGCGATTGCAAATCTACACTAGAAGCAAAAACTATACTTTTTACACCCATAATCATGAATGATGTAAACATGGCCAAACTAAATTTTATTCTTTTATTTTTTAAAAAAGATTTTAATGTTTTAATATTTTCTTTCATCATTTTCTTGTAGTATAAATATATAAATATTTAATATACTCCTCCTTGATATTTCAAAATTTATTTGTAATTTCATTAAAAATTGTTGTTGATTTCCATGCCTCATCTATATTTATGTATGTTCCATATGTTCCATAATTAATAGATTAATTCGTAATATTTTAAATAAATAAATTGATAAATTTAAAAAAACTAATAAATAAAATTTAAAAATATCAATTCCATATTTATTTTCGTTTTGCAATAAACAGCTCTATTTCTACAATATTGCTTGATAAAATAAAAGAAATCTCTAAATTTTCAAATTATTCAAAATTAGCGCTTTTGTCAAATGACACTATATAATGTTACAATATAAAAAATATAGTAATTATTCTAATTACTTTTCCATATTCCACCATCCTTATTATTTCTACATCCAATTATGCATAATGTTTTTATAAAATAAAAATCAATTTATTAAAAAATCTACTATATTTATAATAAATTGATTTGGCATAATAATAGAATGCAAATAACTTATGTATATTATATCTTGTTAATGATTATATCACAGTTATAATCGCATGTCAATTGTTTTTGGATCGTTTTAATATCAAGTTTTTATATCGTGTTTACTATATAAAACGAGGTTTTTAATAAATAAAAAAATATCACCAACAGTTTAACCTGTCGGTGATATAAGGCGTTATTCTATTTTATAATTATTATGCTAAAACTAAATTATATGCAAAATAAAGAAATATCAAAATAACCGGTAAGGCAATTAACATTGGAATATAATTCTGATAACGCTCTTTTACAGTACAACCTATTACCTGGTCACTTAGAAGTTGGCAAAGATGAATCGGAGAAAAAAGATAGCCCAC
Organism: Fusobacteriaceae bacterium; assembly: GCA_031289425.1. Lineage (GTDB taxonomy): Bacteria > Fusobacteriota > Fusobacteriia > Fusobacteriales > Fusobacteriaceae > JAISST01. Next base: position 31,098 of record JAITPM010000040.1, on the reverse strand, counting down.
AAAACACCAACAAACCGTATAGAAAAAAGCGATCTCCTTTGCAGTTTCTGAAGCCCATGGAAGACTCATGGCAATGGGGATCAAAACTCCCATAGACAGATACATAAGACCCGTCGCAAGACCAAATACTGTTCCCACAAGAGCAATTAATCCCAAAAACATCCATTGGGATTGGCTGGTAAAGAGATTTTTGAAAAATTCCATCATATTAGATAAATTTCCTACTATATTCTGAAAGAAAAAAACCCCAATAATCATAAGAGCCACTTGTTTATTGATACTTTGTATAAAGTTTTTTATAAAATCTTTCTTATCACTCATGAAAAATACTGCTACCATAGAAAATAAAATGGCGATTGCATAATTCATATTAAAAATCGTTTTAAGCGCAACGATTAAATATACAGGAAAGAAAGTATACATAAATTCCCACAAAGCTTTTAACCACTCTTTTCCATTTACTTTTTCAATCTCAATATGCTTGCTCTTACGCAGGATAAATAAATACCCGGCTACTTGCATCAGAATCACAAAACCCAAATTCATCAATGCCAAATGTAGAATACTCATTTTCGGTGCCAAATTATGAGCAATAACCAAATTTGCTGAATAAGGTACCAAGAGCAAAAGTATATGACGGCAAACAACATTGACGTTTGAGCGTTGTGCACGTGTAAGACCCATCTCTGTCCCGAGAGTATCGACAAATGGTGCCGATAGAGCTGCTCCACCCGGTGCTTGCAGTGCTCCGATCATTGCCGGAAGCAGCATAATAATTGCTCTGTCACTGGGAACTAATTTGCGTAGGGCATTTTCCATCCGTTTCAGTATTCCATATTGCTTCATTAATGCTCCCAACATCCCGATTTCAATTACTATAAGAACCGAAGAAAATATTTGCCATTTGCGAAATACATCTGCGAAAGATCCCCAAATCATCGATACTGGAATTCTTCCGGCTATACCAATTGCTGTTCCCAAAATAATCAAAGTCAAGCCAACAGACAATTTAAATCGAAGCAATATTGGAATGCAAGCCATTGCTAACAAGACCACAATCAATTGTGTCATGTAAAATTCACCTCTTCATTTTTTCTTTTGTCGTAGGGCGCAGGATTGAGCCCTTTTAACACTTTTTATATTGTTTGCGCCCCTACAACAAATAACATCATTTAATTACTTGCAGGTAGATATTCAGTAACTTCAGTACATTCCAAGGCTGTTTCGATAGCAAAATCTGAAAGTTCTTGTCCCAAACCTGGTCTATCAGGGATTAGATATTTTCCATTTACAGGCTGCATATCATATTTACCCAATACATTTATACATTCTTGTGTTGTTCTAAAATGATGTTCATGGATTCCAAAATTAGGAATGGCTGCTTCCAATTGAATTGATGCTGCATTGGTAATGACTCCACCTGCTACATGGACCTGTACTCTAGCATCAAATACATGAGCCATATCTGCAATCTTTTTCAGTTCTGTAATACCACCACAATTGCAGGCATCTGGTTGAATAAGTTGAATAGAGTTGTCTTTGAAGAAATTGTAGTATCCCCAACGAGAGTAAATACGTTCTCCTGCTGCTAATGGTGTACGGACTCTTTGACGTAATTCTTTCATCATTTCTGGATTCAACATAGTAACAGGTTCTTCATAAGCCATCATGTCATATTTATCACACAGCTCTCCGATACGTATAGCAGAATTTAAATCAGTTTGGCAGTGATTTTCTACAATTATATCCACACCAGGGAATTCTTCTCGGATAGCAGCCATTCTACTTTCTATTCTCTTGAACATTTGGCGATCAGGAAATCCTTCTTTAGCCAAGTGAGAAATTGGTTTTGCATTTTCATCATAAGTGGTAAAATCAATTTTGACTGCATCATAACCTTCGCTGATTGCATGACGGACAATTTCAACATATTCTTTATTAGTACCCCATGGACCCGTTTTAGTTGTCCAACCAAATTGTAATTGAGAAGCATAACAACGTAGGTCTTCTCGACATTTTCCACCAAGTAATTGATAAATAGGAACGCCTAATTTTTTACCTTTGATATCCCATAGAGCGATATCAAGAGCAGACATTCCAGCAAATACTACAACACCGCCACCTTGTCCCCAGAATGTTCCTTTAAAAATTTCTTCCCATATAATTTCTGTATTCATTGGGTCTTTTCCAATGATATGTTTTGCCATATCGCATACCATACCATAAGCCGCTGTAGACCCTGTTCCGTAAGCTATCCCTGCTTCTCCATCCCCATAGATGCCTTCATCCGTATAAACACGACAACAAATAGGCTTTCTTTTGCTTCTTTGTTCACCTGCATCCAAAATATAAACATCTACTTTTGTAATTTTCATAAAAATTTCCTCCTCATTAAACAATTATTGATGTTTCACATTTATATCTATTTATATTTATTTATTTATTTTTAAAATTTATACTGCACTATCTTAATGACCTACAATAAATGTCGAAATCTCCGGTATAAAGGCTACAATGAAAAAGGCCACAATAAGTCCTATAATGCTTGGAATCGCAGACTTAGTAATTTTATCTATACTGATTCCCGTCATGGACGAGCCCACAAAGAGATTCATGGCTACAGGTGGTGTTACAAAAGCGATAGCCAAGCCCAAGACCATAATCAAACCAAAATGCAATGGTTCTATTCCTACTTGCTGTACTACAGAAAGAAGTGTAGGTGCAAGAATAACAATGGCCGGTGTCGTCTGAACAAACATTCCCACGATAAAGAGAATCACAAATATAATAGTCAAAACTACATAACGATTCGTAGAAATACTGAAAATAAAATTACTGATACTTTCTGTAATTCCTAAATAGGCAAATATCGACCCTGTAACTTTTGCCGGTGCCATGATAAACATAGTACCTGCAATAAAAACACAGTTATCTCGAAATATTCCCCATAATTTTATGAAAGTCAATTCTTTATAGACAAAGACTCCCACAATGATGCCGTATACAGCTGCCACAACAGCTGCTTCTGTCGCAGTGAATACTCCACCATAGATTCCACCAAGTATAATAACCGGCATCACAAGTGCAACCTTAGCATCCCAAAAATTTTTAATAAGATTTTTTACACTAAATTTATTTCTACCTTTGAGCCCTCGTTTCTTGCAGTAAAAATAGTTCAAAACCATTAGAATTCCGCCGACAACCAAAGCCGGTCCTATTCCTGCAATAAACAAATCTCCGATAGAAACATTACATGTCACTCCATAAAGTACCATTGGATAACTAGGTGGCACGATTACTCCGAGTCCACCAGCCACACAAGTCAATCCGGTAGCATAATATTTATTATATCCGTCTCTTACCATCATTGGAATCATAATGGTGCCGATAGCTGCAACTGTAGCAGGAGCTGACCCTGACACAGCCCCAAAGAACATGCAAGCCAGTATAGTTACCATTCCAAGACTTCCGGTAATTTGTCCCACCATGGAATTTGCTGCATTTACCAATCTTTTAGATAATCCTCCGGTTTCCATGATTGCTCCTGCTACCATGAAAAATGGTAGAGCTAACATGGTAAAATTCGCAGGCCCTGAATAAAGAGATTGGGCGATAAAGGTTGCAGTAGTCACAGGGTTTAGACCTATCAAGACAAAAAGTGCTATAAACAAAGAAACTGCAATAGGAACTCCTAAAAACATTAAACCAAACATCACAATAAACATAATCCACGTTGCCATTATGCCTCCACCTCCCCTTTCTCAGTAGCAATCCTCTGCAGATATTCTTGTTCGCATTCATCAAGATCAATAGAAGGCTTCGATGTACCTAATTCTTGCTCGTTTTCTCTTGAAAGTTTGATAGTATCTTGTATCAAACGTACAACTGTCAGAAGTAGCGCAATAGGAATAATTATATAAACTGATGCCTTTGGAATACGTAACATAGTAGTTACACTTCTTCCCAACATTTTAATAAGATTCAACATTACGAAAAAGATATATATATTAAATCCGGCAAAAATAACATTAGACAAAATCAAGAAAAACCGTTTAATTTTAAATGGCATCATTTCCAAGAAAAAATCTATGCGCAGATGTTTTCGATTCGTTACAGCTCCGGAAACACCCATATAGTTCATCCATACAAACATAATGGTAGCCAATTCTTCCATCCATGTGAATGAATGTTGTAGTAAATAACGACTTATCACTTGTCCGGTCAACAGAAAAGTCAATATGAAAAAACATATAGTAGCAATGTAAATTTCAAATTTTGATAAAAATGTTCGAAAGTTAATTTTCTCTTCTTTCATAATGAATTCTCTCCCTTATTACTTTTTTTCTTTTTTGGCAGTATAATCCGATACAAAATCAATTAATTTTTTAAATTCTTCTGAACCCATGTTTTTTTCAACTTTTGTCCAAACAGGTTTTACTGTATCTTGAAATTGCTTCAATTCTTCAGTAGTTGGATAATATATTTTAACTCCTGCATCAGCAATAATTTTCATAAATTCTCCAGCAAAAATTTGAGTTTTTTCTCTTCCTTTGTTTTGTGCTTCTACCGCAACATCAGCTACGAGTTTTTGATCTTCAGGAGAGAGTTTTCCCCACAGTACTGGGCTTATAGCAAAAAGTGATGCCGTAAAATTATGATTTGTCATAGTCATATAAGGTTGTAATTCATAAATTTTTGATGCTGTAATATTTGATACCGGATTTTCTTGCCCATCAACAAGTTTTTGTTGCAGAGCAGAATATAATTCAGCATAAGGAACCGGTGTCACAGCAGCACCTAATAGTCTCCAAGATTCCATCTGAATATCATCCACCATAGTACGTAATTTGATTCCTTTTAAATCAGCTGGTACTTTTATTTCTCTAGTTGAATTTGTTAATTCTCTAAATCCGATATCAAAATAAGCAAGAGGAATAACTCCTGTTTCTTCTTGAGCTCTCTTTCTCCATCCTATACCTACTTCAGAATCCAAAACTGCATAAGCAGTCTCAAAATCAAAATAAAGATAAGGAATGTTTAACCCAGCAAAAGCATTAGTATAATCAGACCAAGCTCCATTATTTAGAACGATCATCTCAAATGCGCCATCTTGTAATCCACCCATGTATTCTTCTGTTGCAGATGCTAATTGTCCACCTGGAAACACTTGTGCAGTGATACGTCCATTGCTTCTTTTTTCGATTTCAGTTATAAAATATCTAGTAGAAGTTCCGGCTGCAGTTTGTCCATCACCTACAAATTCTGTTGCTGGCCCGGCAGATGCAATACGAATTTTAATCGGTGCATTGTTTTTTGCTGCTCCACTTCCAAAAATAAATAAAAATAAAAGTAAACACGGAATAAAAGATATTGAAATTACACGTTTCCATACATTTCTTAATTTTCTCATTTTTATTTTCCTCCATTTTTAAAATAATTTATTACTATGTTTAATTTTTCTGACAGGCAAAGCTCAATTTTTCGTATGACGTCATATCTCACTAATCTTAGATATACACTATTTTTTTATCAAAGTCAATATAGTTATAAAAAAAATTTTTTTATTATATTTTTTATAATACGAAAACAAGAAAATCCCTCTTAGGAAGGATTTTCTTCGACTACGCCTATATACAATTTTGATCCATGCCTCATATGGCGTTCGCATAATTTACATGCCAATTCTGGATTACGGTTCTTTATAGCTTCGCAAATCAATGAGTGCGTATTGATTTTTCTTGATTTTGGAAAAGTATCCCTGAATGTTGGATGCATATAATTTATGAGTACAGATTTATTGATAAATGAACTAAACCTCTCAAACAAGGGGTTTTTCGTCATTTTACAAATTAGGTTATGAAATTCTATATCTTTATTGCAGTATGTATCAATTGATGTCTGTGAAATATCTTGTTTTTCAATCTCGACATATAGATCTTCCATTTCCATAGCAATTTTTCTCAATTGGCGGATTTCTTCTTCTGTAGCCCTAATTGCCGCCAATTTCCCAAAAATGGGTTCAAAATATTTCCTAGCTTCCCAAAGATAAGAATATCTTTCTTCTTCGTTTATAAAATCAAAACCAAAGGGGTCATCTTGCGTTCCCGGAACAGAACAAACAAAAGTTCCTTTTCCTCTTCTAATTTCCAAAATATTTTTTGAAACCAAATATTTTACCGCTTCGCGAATCGTTGTCCTACTAACATTGAATTTTTCTATTAATTCTTGTTCATTTTTGATCTTTTGTCCCGGTTGAATCAACCCATCTTTGAGCATTGTTTTAATCTTATCAGCTATTTCTTCAGCTAAAGATTTGGAGTGTATCATATCATATCACCGTCTTTCATATATTTTCACTATGCTTTACTATACTCCAAAAAACAAGATTTGTCAATTATACATTTTTGTGTTCTAAAAAGAAACAATTATTACAAAAAAAAATTTTTTCTAATAAATATTGACATAAGAATAAAAAAGGTGTATATAAAAAAGTGAAGTATGACGTCATATTAATCGGGTTATTTATAAAATTTTATATTTATCCTGATATCAATGCTCTGACAGGCCGTAAAAATAACGTTATACTAAAGGTTTAAACCATAATTTTATTTGAAATACAAGGAGGAATCAGAATGAAAATTACCAATGTAGAAGTATTATTAATTCATGCGAAATTAAATACACCTGGAAAAGATGGCTTTGCAAGACCATGGCGTCCCATTGTAGTCAAAATCAATACTGATGAAGGTATCTATGGTTACGGAGAAGCAACAATGGCATATGGTAGAGGTGCTCCAGCTGCTTGGGGAATGGCAAAAGATTTAGCGGAACTCGTTATCGGCATGGATCCTTTAAACATCGAAGAAATCTGGAATAAACTTATGAGAAAAACATTTTGGGGACAAGGCGGTGGAACAGCTGTATTTGCAGGAATCAGTGCTATCGACATTGCCCTTTGGGATATCAAAGGAAAAGTTGCTAATCTACCTCTATATAAATTATTGGGTGGAAAAACAAATAAAGATTTGCGTTGTTATGCATCTCAAATCCAATTTGATTGGGGGCCAAATTGGGGTGGACTTACACAAAAAGAACAATACGCTCAAGCTGCCATCAATGCTGTGCAAGAGGGTTATGATGCAGTAAAAGTAGATTTACTTGAATTTGACTATGAAGGCAACATGAAATGTATCGACTTGACAGGTCCACTTCCTGATAAAGTGGTAAAAATGGGAGTTGAAAGATTGGCTGCCATTCGAGAAGCTGTCGGAAATGATATCGATATAATCGTTGAAAACCATGCAGAGACCGACACTACTTCTGCTATCCAATTTGCGAGAGCAATAGAGCCATACAATATCATGTATTATGAAGAAGTGACAACTCCATTAAACACTAAATTGCATAAGGCTATCAAAGACAAAGTGAGTATTCCGTTAGCAGGTGGAGAAAGAATATATTCTAGATGGGGCTATGTACCTTTCTTTGAGGCAAGATCTTTAGATGTGATACAACCGGATTTGGGTACTTGTGGCGGTATCAGTGAAGCTAAAAAAATCTGCGATATGGCACATGTCTATGATATCAAAGTGCAGACTCATGTCTGCGGAAGCCCTATTGTCAAGGCTGCATCCATTCATTTGGAGACTGCTATCCCAAATTTCTGCATTCATGAACATCACAGAAATGCTTTGATAAAAGAAAATGTAGAACTTTGTATCTATGATTATCAACCTGTAAACGGAAGATATTCTGTACCGGAACTCCCAGGAATCGGTCAAGAACTATCTGAAAAAGCTTATGAATTAGCCGATAAAGTTGTAATCAAATAGACTTATTTTATGAAAAGAAAAATATAATCGTTTTCGAAAGAGAGCACTTATAAATAATATTTTTTTATTACTATTAACAAAAACTTTTTTATGTTAAAATTATATTGTAATCAGATAAAACTAATTATACATTAGAAATATTTAATAAAAATATTTAAGGAAGGTGGCACAAATAATGAGCACAATTTGTACAGAAATGAACAACATGGTAAGTGAGTACCTAAGAACCGGCACATATCCGTTAGCTATCAAAATTTTTAAAAAGGGAGAGGAAATACCATCAGAAATTCGTGCAAAATCTCCAATAAAAGATTTTGGACATCGCTTGGCGATTTGTCAGGGTATCACTATGGCGAGAAAATTGGGCACTGTAATGAAATATACTATGGAAGACCAATCTTGTCCCTTGGCACAATTTATTTTAGGATTTACAGAAGAAGCTGATATCATAAAAGACGGAAGCATTGTCTATCCTCTCTATACAGGTTCTATGGAGGCCGGGAAAGTAACTCAAGAAACAACGCCCAGAATGCCAAAAGCTGATACAGGTACGATTGTGATTGCTCCTTTGCATAGAGCAACATTTGAGCCTGATGTTATCTTAATCTATGGAAACGGCGCCCAAATAGTACGTATGGTTCAAGGTGCCATTTATAAAGATGGAGGCTATGTTGAATCCAAGTTTTCAGGAAGAGGTTGCTGTGGCGGTGAAATTACCATACCTTATAGTGAACAAAAATGCAATGTAATCATTCCCGGTGGTGGAGAACGTGTATTTGGTCTTACCTCTGATGATGAGATTGCTTTTGCGGTTCCGTCTAGCAAATTTAAATCCTTTATGGAAGGTGTCATAGAAACTCATAAAGTAGGAGCTGCAAGAATTCCTACTCCAATAGGGGGATTGTCAACAGAACCTACATGGCCACATGCTTACAAAAAAATCTATGATTACTATACATCAAAAAAATAAGTGTTAAAATTAAAAACCCGGCCGACTGACTGGGTTTTTTAAATATTTCTATAAGGTTCAAACTATATCTTTATAATAGTTTTATAATTTTATTGATTTATATTTTCTATCATCTTATTATAAATCTTAAGTGCTCCAATAGTCGCAAATTTATCAGATACAATAATTGTAATATCCTTATCCGTATTTTTAGATTTTATCAATTCATACAAACCCTTTGCAAGGTTATTTCCCCCTGCAATAATAACTTTTTTATATTTATCCAGAAATTTATTATGTTCTAAAACTTTTATATCTTCACTTAAAATGAGACCTAACAAATAATTTTGTTTTTCATTTAGACTAAATTTTTCATTTAGATCCAATCCTCTCAGCATAAAAGAACCTTGACCAATTCCGTATTTAACTCCAATGTCATTTCCTAATTTTAAAAATTTATTATCCAATTCCTCTGCATAATTTTCATCTACGGAAACCTTTAAAATACTGTATTTTGTCATAAGTTCTAATATTTCTCCGCTCATTGTAGTAGTCAAATCTATTATTTCTTTGTTTTTTATTTCTATAAATTTATTATGAGACCCGGGAAGAATAATTAAAATAGGCTCATCTGTTGTAATTTCTATTTCTTTCAAAATGCCGAATACTTCTACCTCTTCCCCTCTTATGACATCAATGCTTTTTATATTGTTATCTTTAAAGTATTCTTTTTCTACCTTGACGCCCGGAATTAAATATATATCGAATTCATATAACTTTGATTTCACTAAATTTTGTGATATCTTGTTTAAAGAGACAGGTACATAAATATGTGGTATTTCCTGTAGTCCCAAAGGAGATGTTATCATTCCGGATGCTAAAATGTATTCTATATAGTTTATATCTATATTATTTTCTTTGACAAATTCTTTTAATGATTCATATAATTTTTCTTTAAATTTTTCTTTTCCGATTTTTACCCCATTACTTGATTTTTTCTCAAAGGTTATATTTTCCCCGTCGACTAATCTTATTCTTACGTTTGAAGTTCCTGCATCAATTGTTATTATTTTTTTCATTCTAATCACCCTAATCATCAGTAATAATTTTATATAAAATCCTCTATAATTTTTTTTATTTCATGTATATTCTTTTGAAGTTCTTCAAATTTAGCATTTTCTATCAATTTGTTATCAATTAACGAACTCCCCATTCCCAGAGCACTAAATCCGGCCCTTAAAAAATTTTCTATATTATTTTTATTCACACCACCCACAGCCATACATTCCAAATCCTCAATAGGGCCTTTCAATGCCTTTAAATATGTAAAAGGGACTTCGCTGGCAGGGAACAATTTTAACATTTTACAACATTTATATCTTTTGGCTCTTATCGCTTCAGAAGCTGTAAAAATTCCGCATATACATAATATATTTTCCTTTTCTAATTCTTTCAAAATATCTTCATCCACATTTGGGGTAAGAACAAATTTGACATTATTTCTCAAAGCAAGCTTTAGTCCCTCCATGGTTACAACTGTACCTGCTCCTATAACAAAATCTTTTTTATATTTATCATTTAATATTTGAAATTGTTTTTCTATATTTTTGCTGTTTAATGTTATTTCGAGTAGTTTTATTCCTTCTTCTTTCAGGATATCCAAAGTTTTTTCAAATCCTTCCATTGAGATATCTCTTAGAATAGCAACTATTTTTTCTTTTCTTATTAAGTTTAAGATGTTATTATTTTCATACATAAATTTTCCCTCCAGAATTAACAGTAAAATCTCAGTACTATATATTTATACGTTTAATATCGTAATATTATAACACTATTTGTATTTAACTGCTACTAAAATATTAGATATGTTACAAATTATCTTCAAACATTACTTATTTCTTAATTTGATTGACTATTTTTCATATTTAATATTATAATATTATATTATTTTTTATTTATCTATCTATATCATTAATAGTTTAGGAGGGTTTTATGAAAAAATTTCTAAGAGTGTTTTTATTATTTATGTTATTTCTTGCATCTGCTGCATTGATGGCTGCAGATAAAGTTTACACAATAGCTACTGATACTACTTTTGCACCATTTGAATTTGAAAACGATAAAGGAGAATTAGTTGGAATTGATATGGATTTATTCAAAGCAATTGCAGCTGATCAAGGCATTACTTACAAAATCGACGTTGTCGGATTTTCTGCCGCTCTTACTGCTCTTGAGTCTGGTCAAGCAGATGGAGTGATTGCAGGTATGTCAATTACAGAACCTAGAAGAGCAAAATATGATTTCTCAGAACCTTATTTTAATGGGACACTTGCCCTAGCTGTAAAAACTGATTCTACTATAAAATCTTATGAAGATCTAAAAGGTAAAACTGCTGCTGCTAAATTAGGTACTACTGGTTGTACATTCGCAGAATCTATAGCAACTAAATATGGATTTACCGTAGTTCAATTTGAAGATTCTACATCTATGTATCAAGATGTTTTAAATGGAAATACTGCTGCATGTTTTGAAGATTATCCTGTAATTGGTTATGAAGTGTCTCGTGGTATGGCTCTCAAGATGCCTATTACAGATGAAATACCTACACCTAATGGATTTGCTGTGTTAAAGGGAAAAAATCCAGAATTATTGAAAAAATTTAATGATGGTCTAAAAAATATTAAAGCTAATGGAACATATCAAAAAATATTAGATTCATACATCGCAAAATAAAATAATTTACGGGTGAATTCATGAATGTTATAAATGTATTAATTAAGTATCATCCGTCATTTATTACGGCGTTGATTCTTACTACAAAAGTATCTATTGTTTCTTTATTATTTGCCTCTGTACTCGGCATTGTTTTTTCGATATTCAAAATATCAAAGATTTTTGTATTAAATAAGATTGCAAATATATATGTTGAAATAATAAGAGGAACACCTCTAATGGTTCAAGTTTTTATAATATATTATGGTTTTGGACAAATCCTTTCTCCTTTTGGATTTTCTTGGAAAAATATAGGCGGTGCTTTTACAGCCGGAACTCTTTCATTAAGCCTGAATGCCGGCGCCTATATGACCGAGATTATTCGAGGCGGAATAGCTGCTGTAGACATTGGACAAATGGAAGCCGCCAGAAGTTTGGGACTATCTTTTATGAAATCAATGAAAAAAATTATATTACCGCAAGCTCTCAAAATAATGCTCCCTTCTATTATTAATCAGTTTATAATATCTCTGAAAGATACTTCGATTGTATCTGTAATCGGAATAAGAGAAATCACAATGAATGGAAAAATAATAGCTGCTAATTCATCTTCTCTTGTAATGGCGATTTGGATTGTGGTAGCTCTGTTTTATTTTATAATTTGCTCTACTTTATCTTATCTGGCTAAAATAGCTGAAAAGAGGTTGGCTTATGAAAATAAAAAATGATAAAGCAAGGGATAAAATAATAAAAATAACAGATCTCAACAAAAGTTTTGGAAAATTGAAAGTTTTGAGAGGAATTTCTATGGAAGTGTTTTATGGAGAAGTTATCTCTATAATAGGTCCTTCCGGTAGTGGAAAAAGTACTCTTCTTCGTTGTATAAATAAATTAAATGATTATGAGGAAGGAGTTATTACATTTAATAATATTTCATTAAACGACAAGAATACAGATATTAATAATATAAGAGCAAAAATCGGTATGGTATTTCAACTTTTTAATCTGTTCCCTCATCTGACAGTAATGGAAAATATTATTATGGCTCCAATCGAATTAAAATTGATGAAACAAGATGAGGCTAAAAAAGTTGCTATAACCTTGCTCGAAAGAGTCGGACTCTCTGATAAGGTAAATAATTACCCAAATGAATTGTCCGGTGGTCAAAAGCAAAGAGTTGCAATAGCTCGCTCACTTGCCATGAATCCAGAAGTTATGCTATTTGATGAACCTACCTCTGCACTTGACCCTGAAATGATAGGAGAGGTGTTAGAAGTTATGAAGGATTTGGCTAAAAGTGGAATGACTATGATTATTGTCACTCATGAGATGAATTTTGCTAGGGAAGTTTCTGATAGGGTTATATTCATGGATAACGGGCGTATAGTAGAGGAGAATGAGCCTAAGGCGTTTTTTGCGGCTCCGCAAAATCCTAGAACTATTGATTTTCTTAATAAGGTGTTGTAAAAGCGGTGTGTCCTACCATAAAGTGGAAATGATAAAAGAATTGGTTAGAGCATTGACTCTAACCTTTTTTATAGGAGGATAAAAAATGGAGAAAACAAATAAACTTAAATTTTATAAAGTAAAATCTGATTATGCGGTTTAAAAAAATCTATAACTATCCGTATATAAATAGACTATCTTTGCATATAATGTATTAGATCTATCGACCAAATAAAATACACAATAATATTGTGTATATCAATTTTAAAATTGCTTACCAAACCTTCCATACAGATTATTTTTATTTCCGAGATTTCTTACGAATAAACACTAACTATCCTATCTAACGTATTCTCTATTTACATTATTGATCTTTCCCTATATTTGATTGGTAAAAATTCCTAAAATATGATAAAATAATAATAAGGCTCAATTATATGTGGTAGAATTTTATATTAAATTAATCTATAAAAAATAATTTGATATAGAAATTAATGGAGGAAATTTATAAATGGCGAATGTTTTGGATGTATTGATAGAAAGGGGTTACATAAAGCAATTTACACATGAAGATGAGATAAAAGAATTGCTTGAAAAAGAAAAAATTACTTTTTATATTGGATTTGATCCGACTGCAGATAGCTTGCATGTTGGGCATTTTATTGCAATGATGTTCATGTCTCATATGCAAAGATTTGGCCACAGGCCAATAGCTCTCTTGGGGGGCGGTACCGCAATGATCGGCGACCCTAGTGGCCGTACTGATATGAGACAGATGATGACGAAGGAAACTATTTCTCATAATGCTGATTGCATAAAAAAGCAAATGGAACAATTTATTGATTTTTCTGATGGAAAAGCGATAATGGATAATAATGCCGGTTGGCTTTTGGATTTAAACTACGTTGAATTTTTGAGAGATGTTGGTAGTCATTTTTCTGTAAATAGAATGCTTGCTGCAGAATGTTTTAAGAGCAGAATGGAAACTGGATTATCATTTTTAGAATTTAATTATATGTTGATGCAAGGGTATGATTTTTATATTCTTAATCAAAAATATAACTGTGTCATGCAGCTAGGCGGCGATGATCAATGGTCAAACATGATAGCTGGTGTAGAATTAATCAGAAAAAAAGCTAGAAAACCTGCGTATTCTATGACATGCACTTTACTTACGAATAGTGAAGGAAAGAAAATGGGTAAAACGGCCAAAGGTGCTTTGTGGTTAGATCCTCTCAAGACTTCTCCTTATGAATTTTATCAATATTGGAGAAATATTGATGATGGGGATGTCGAAAAATGCCTTTCTCTCTTGACTTATGTCCCAATGGATGAAGTAAAAAAGTTAAGTTCATTAAAAGATTCCGCTATAAACGAAGCCAAAAAAGTTTTGGCCTATGAAATCACAAAAATTGTGCATGGGGAAAATGAAGCAAATAAAGCTAAGTCAGCAGCAGAAGCTTTATTTTCTGACGGCTCTGACATGACTAATGTCCCTACTCTCTTATTATCTAGTGCTTTGATCGGAATAGGAATAGTAGATTTTCTTGCGACTTCTGGAGTTATAAAAACCAAAAGTGATGGTAGGAGATTGATAGAACAAGGTGGAATGACATTAAATGATATTAAGGTTCCTTCCCATGATATGCCTTTAACAAAAGAATTATTTATAGAAAAAACTCCTCTATTAAAAATAGGAAAGAAGAAATATTATAAAATACTATTAAAGTAGGTACATGTTATGCCTAAAACTGATAAAACTAATAAAGTGAAAAATATATTAATAGAACTAAATAAAAAATTTGGAACTCCAAAATGTGCTTTAGATTATAGTACACCTTTTGAATTATTGGTATCTGTAATATTATCTGCACAATGTACTGATATAAGGGTAAATATGGTCACAAAAGAAATGTTTAAAAAAGTGAATACGCCTGCAGGGTTTGTAAATATGCCTATAGAAGAAATAGAAAACTTGATAAAAAGTACCGGGTTTTTTAGAAATAAAGCCAAAAATATAAAACTTTGCAGCACTCAACTATTGGAAAAATATGATGGACAAATTCCAAAAGAAATGGATAACCTAATAGAACTGGCAGGAGTCGGAAGAAAAACGGCCAATGTAGTGAGAGGGGAAATCTGGGGAATTGCTGATGGGATAACTGTGGATACCCATGTTAAAAGATTATCAAACCTTATAGGTCTGGTAGACAATTTGGATGATCCAACGAAAATAGAACAAGAACTTATGAAAATAGTCCCACAAAAAGACTGGATAAATTTTTCGCATTGCCTAATATTACAAGGTAGAGATAAATGTATCGCAAGAAGACCTAAATGTGATGAGTGTGAGATAAATAAATACTGCAACTTTGGTTCTAACAAATAAATTTATATAAAAAATACAAGCATCATTAAGGAGGAAAATAAAAATGTCTTACAAATTAAATCAACAAATTACAAATGATATGAAGGATCTGCACCAAGATCTCGTTAATCTTACAAAGGAAATTTGTAAAATCCCTGCTCCTTCAAATTTTGAAGATAAAAGAGCAGAATTTTGTAAAGAATGGTTTGCTCAAAACGGAATAAAAAACGCATATATTGATGAAGCATTAAATGTGGTTGTTCCGTATAATTATGATGAGACAAAAGATCTTGTAGTATTTATGGCTCATACAGATACTGTATTTCCAGATACATCGCCCATGCCAATGAAAGAAGAAAATGGTAGATTGTGTTGCCCGGGCGTAGGAGATGACACTGCTAATTTGGCTATATTAATGCAAATTGCAAAATATGTAGTGAGTAAAAATCTAAAACCAGATTATGGAATTTTATTTGTCTGTAACACTGGTGAAGAGGGCTTGGGAAATTTAAAAGGTTCTAAAAAAATAATCGAGAAATATGGAAAACAAGTAAAATATTTTTATTCTTTTGATGGAACTCTAGAGGGCTGCTACAATTATTCAGTCGGCTCTGTAAGATATAAAGTAGAAATAAAGACAGAAGGTGGACATTCTTTTTCTGATTTTGGAAATAAAAATGCTATTGCTTATATGTCATCCCTTATCAATCTACTGTATACAGTAAAAGTACCTAAAGGTGGAAAAACTACATTTAACGTAGGAAAAATATCCGGCGGAACTTCTGTAAATACTATTGCTCAACAAGTAGAAATGTTTTTCGAATATAGATCAGATGTAAAAGAACACTTGGATACAATGATAAAATTATTTGAAAGTGCTATAGAAACTTATAAAAATATGGGAATAGAAGTCAATGTGGAAGTAATAGGTCTGAGACCTTGTATGGGTGATGTAGATAAAACTTTACAAAAAAAATTGGAAGAAAATATAGTTGCTGCCGCTAGCACATATTTTGAAGAAAAAGTCGAATTTAGTTCAGGTTCTACAGATTGCAACATACCTTTTTCTGTAGGAATTCCAAGTTGTGCCATAGGTGGCTATATTGGCGGAGGAGCTCATACTAGAGAAGAATGGATAGATATCGAAAGTCTTAAAAAAGGATTCCCATATCTTATGTCTGTTGTACTTGATTATTTTAGAAAAAGCAATGTTAACTTATACGATGAGTAAGGAGTAATTAAATATATATCCACATTTATAACCGGAGGAAACAATGAGGGCAGTAGTTCAGAGAGTAAGTCATTCCAGCGTAACTGTAAATGGTGAAATCATAGGTAAAATCGGTAAAGGCTTTATGGTTCTTCTTGGAATTACCCATAGTGATACTGAAAAAGACGTGGAATGGCTCGTAAACAAAGTCAATTCTTTGAGAATATTCGAAGATGAGGCAGGTAAAATGAATTTAGGTCTTTCTGATATACAAGGTGAAATCTTGGTAATTTCTCAATTTACTTTGTATGGGGACTGTATAAAAGGAAGAAGACCAGGTTTTATAGATGCCGCTAGGCCGGAGGTTGCTATTCCTTTATATGAGAAATATATAGAGCTTACGAGAAATCAAGGAATAAAAACAGAATGTGGTAAATTTGGCGCTGATATGAAAGTAGAATTATTAAATGACGGACCGGTAACTCTTATTATTGATACAAAAGATGTAAAAAAATTATAAATATTTTAATAAATGGAGAGGTTTTATGAAAGTATATATCGATAAATTTGGAATTACAAAAAGTAATGAAGAAGTAATTAAATATACGTTAATAAACGAAAATCTACAAGTCGAAATATTAAATTATGGTGGAATCATAAGAAAAATACTAGCCCCAAATAGATATGGTAAAATGGAAAATGTTGTTATCGGTATGAATACTATCACTGATTATGAAGAACGCTCTGCATCATTTGGTGCAATCATAGGAAGAGTAGCAGGCCGTATATCAAAAGGAGAATTTGTACTAAATGATAAGATCTATCAATTGTCTATAAATAGTAATGGAGTAAATTCTATACATGGCGGCCTCAAGGGTTTTGGCAAAAAAGTATGGAAAAGCAAAGAAATCATAGGTGATGACTATGTAGGAGTGGAGCTCTCATTATTTAGCCCTGACCTGGATGAAGGGTATCCAGGCAATGTAAATATAACTGTAATGTATATTTTAATAAAAAATCAATTGTCCATAGAATATAGCGGAACAAGTGATACTCCCACTTTTCTTAATTTAACTAATCATACTTATTTTAATCTAAGTGGTGATTTAAAGAAGACTATATTAAAACATCAGTTGAAATTAAATGCGAGCAAATTTAATACTGTAGACGAAAATACATTGCCGGTCGAGATAAAAAATGTCGTGGGAACACCTTTTGATTTCAGATCATTCAAAAGAATAGAAAAAGCAATAAATTCAGACGATGACCAAATAAAAATAACAAATGGTGGCATTGACCATGGGTTTATAATAGATAAAAAGATTGATAAAAAAATTGGAGAATTAAAGGATAGTGAAACTGGAAGAAAACTCGAAGTTTTCGATGACCAAAATATAGTTGTTGTTTATACCGGAAATAATCTTATGAAAGTAGGTAAAATTTTGGATGGCAAGGTCTGTAAAAAACATCATGGAATTTGTTTGGAAACACAAAATTATACGGATATATTTAGATTTGCTAAAGATAAAATCAAAATAATAGATGAAAACAATCCGTATAAACAAAAGACAATATTTAAGTTTTCCGTAGAAAACAAATAATATTAAATAATAATAAAAGGAGATAAAATGGATTTTTTTGACGATTGGGCTGAAGACATTTATAAGAATACTTTCGATGAAATGTATGATGCTCTCGTGGATCAGTACAAATCAGGAAAATTAAATATAGAAGATTTAGAGCGAAATGTGAAAGAGCAACAGCAAATACTTTTGAATTCTCTTCATGAGGGAGAAAACAAAAACACGTACAATACTGCTGTTGTGGATGCACATGAATTTGTATTATCGCTCATTAAAAAAGGCAGTATCTAGCTACAATACCAACCACAGGAGGTAAAAATATGAAAAAAGTATATATTTTGTTGGCAGATGGATTTGAAATAATGGAAACATTTGCACCTCATGATATATTGACAAGGTGTGGTCTAGATGTAAAAACTGTATCAATATCCTCAGATAAAAATGTAAAATCAGCACATGGAGTTGCAGTCACCAGTGATCTGTTCATAGAAAACAGTGATTTGTCTGATGGTGAACTATTGATACTTCCCGGTGGATATCCCGGATATGAAAATTTAGGCAATTCGAAAGAGGTCGGTAAAGTTCTGATTGATTATTATAATAAGGGAAAATGGGTTGGAGCAATCTGCGGAGCACCTACTGTTTTATATAAAAATAATATTGCTGCCGATAAAAAAATAACTTGCCATAGCGGAGTAAAGGATAAAATTGGAAATTACAATTATATCGGAGGAGCCACAGTAATAGATGGTAACCTCATAACCGGAGATGGTGCCGGACATTCGTTAGATTTTGGTTTTTTATTAGCGAGCGCATTAGTAGACGATGACACTATTGATAAAGTTAAAAAATCAATAGAAATAAAATAGTATAAAACAAATAATTAGTCCACTTTAGTTATGCTAGAGTGGATTTTTTAGGTTAATCAAATAATATACCTTCTCTAGAAAATTTTAATATTGCTTTTTTTATTTTCGTGCGCTGAAATAAACTATAAATATAATACACGAGTATAAATACTATTATAATAAAGTAATTTCATATAATAAATCCATTAAATACATGTATTCCATATATAAAAAAGATTTTTTGTTTTTCTTGTTATTTTATAAATTAATGTGGTATAATTATCTTAGTATCTTATATATCGCCCAATTTTGCTAATATATTTATAGTAACAAAAACCATTTATTTAACATAAAAATATTTTGGATAGGAGTAATTTATGCAATCATCTGATAGATCTTACGAAACACTCATCAATTATATAAAAGACAAAATAATAAGACGTGTCTATAAAATTGGTGATAAACTTCCATCCGAAAGAGATCTGGCTGAACAATTAAATATCAGCAGAAATTCCGCTAGGGAGGGATTACGCATATTGGACAAAATGGGTCTAATAGAGGTAAGACAAGGCTCCGGTAATTATATTACAAATAATTTTAAGAAAAGTCTTGTAGAAATAATGTCCCTAATGTATTCTCTGGAAATCATCAATATAAAAGAACTTATGGAATTTAGATACGCTCTTGAATTACAATCATTATCATTGGCTATAAAAAATGCTACACAAAAAGACATAAGTGAGCTCGAACACTATGCCACCATGCTAAAAACCTGTGAAAGTGAAAAAATAAAAGTTATCTACGATAAAAAAATCCATTATGGAATAGCCAGAATAGGCGGTAATGTATATATTATGAATAATTTAATGTCATTTGATGACCTGATGGAATTCTATGTAGGGTATTTGAGAGGTAAAATTTTTGAAAACGCTGATAATAAATCAGGTCTTCAAAAATCTCATGAAGATATTGTAAACTCTATAGTGGAAAGTAATTTTATAAAAGGTAAAAACGCTCTCGACAGACATTTTGAATATGTATTTGAAATATTATAAAAATAATTTATAAAAAGTAAAAAAGAACCTTTCTTAAAAATAGGGTTCTTTTTATTTTTACTTTTTTACTATAGATACATCTCAACTACCAATAAAGACTTTATCTCAGTAAAGAAAAGTTTATATTATTTTGTATATTATCATGTATTCTTTGAACAAGTAATGATCAAATTTTGAACAAAAAATAATCAAATTATGCATAAAAAGTACTTGAAAAAAAGTAATGTATGAGCTATAATTAAATTAGAGTACTGGTAGAACCACTTTTTAATATATTTTAAATTATTTTTAACTTCAATTTTTTACTTTAATTCTTTTAATTTTTAACATTTTAAATTTTTACACTTTAAACTTTATTTGTTGATTCATTAAAACCCATGTTTGGATGGGAAAATATTTTTAAGGAGGTATTGTATTATGTCTACAGGGTTTTTGGCTTTAGTTGCTCTAGTTCCTATATTGGTAGCACTTGTTTTAATGGTTTGGGTTCGTATGGGAGCCATGAAAGCCATGCCAATTGCATGGCTGACTTGCGCAGTTGCTGCAATTGCAGTATGGCACTTACCAGCATCATATGTTGTTGCACTTAGTTTGCAAGGCGTATTAAATGCAATAAGCGTATTGATTATTGTTTTCGGTGCTCTATTAATATTGCATACTTTGCAAGCTTCAGGCGGAATGGAAACAATACAATATGGTATGCAAAAAATAAGCAAAGATATGCGTGTACAAGCGATCATTGTAGGATTTTTGTACTCTGCATTTATCGAAGGAGCCGCAGGATTTGGTACTCCGGCAGCTTTGGCAGCACCACTATTACTTTCATTGGGCTTCCCGCCAATGGCTGCTGCGATTATTTGTCTTGCTTTTAATTCAGTTCCAGTTACATTTGGTGCCGTAGGTACTCCTATTATAACAGGATTCGGCGCTTCTATAGGAAATGCAATTGATTCAGCTATTGCTGCTGGAGCAGTTGTTGACAAAATCGGATTTTTGAAAGCAGTTGGGGAAACAGTTACTTTGATGCACATACCAATGGCATTCATTATAACTATTTTCATGTTAGGATTTATTACTCGTTTATTTGGACCAAATCGTAAATGGTCAGATGGTTTCGGAGCATGGAAATTCTGTGTATTTGCTTCTCTTGCTTTCTCTACTCCATATTTTATTCTTGCATGGGTTGTTGGACCTGAGACTCCATCACTTGTGGGAGGTTTATTAGGACTGGGAATAGTTATGTATGGTGCAAAGCGTGGATTCTGTGTACCAGAAGATACATGGACTTTCGGCGATGTAAAAAAATGGGATCCGTCTTGGACTGGTAACGTTGCTTTTGATACTAGTAAAGAAATTAAACCTCAAATGAGCCAATTAATGGCATGGATGCCTTACATACTTATAGGGGCTATATTAGTTATTACTCGTGTGGAATTCTTACCATTCAAAGCAATGTTCAACAAATATGCTGTTATATTAGTAAAGGATATTCTAGGATGGCCTGGTGTAACAGATAATAGTATCAAATTCTTATATCTTCCAGGTACTGTTCCATTTATATTGGTTTCTCTTTTAACAATTTCTTTACATAAAATGCCTGGTGACAAAGCTGCAAAAGCATGGACAGATACTCTTAAAAAGATGATACCTGCTACTATATCTCTATGTGCTGCAGTAGCATTAGTAAAGATTTTCCAAGGTTCTGGAAACTTTACAAATCAAGCTTTAATAGCTCGTTTATCAGAATCAGGAGTAGATACAAAGATATTATCAATGCCTCGTGCTATGGCAGAAGCTATAGCCGGAACAGTAGGTCCTGTATGGCCTCTAATGGCTTCTTATGTGGGAGGTCTCGGTGCATTTATAACAGGTTCAAATACAGTTTCTGATGCTCTATTTGGTCAATTCCAATGGGATATGGCAACTCGTTTAAACCTTCCTCAAATCACAATACTTGCCGCTCAAGCTGCAGGTGGAGCTATGGGAAATATGATCTGTGTGCATAATGTCGTATCTGTATGTACAGTAGTAGGGCTTTTAAACCGTGAAGGAGAAATAATCAAAAAAACATTTATACCATTTATCATCTATGGTGTTGTTGTAGGAATTGCAGCTTATCTCGTTATTGCTACAGGCTTACGATCATTTATAGCAGTTTAAATATTAATATTAAAAAATATAAACAAGTCAGTTTATTATATATTTCTCTGGCAGTGTAAAACTGCCAGAGATATTTTAATAGTATATGCTAGAAGAGAAAGAAAATCAATATTTGAACAATAAATTTTATAGCATTTTATTTTTTTTTATCAAAAAATAAAATAAATGAAATATTCGATTTCATACTTGAATATTTAGATGTTTCAAGTTATAATTATATTAATAGTTAAGGTAGAACCACTTTTTAATATTTTATTCTAGAATATACGGTTATAAGATATTTGAAATTTTATTTTACCCGATGAAAAAAACCTTAAACAATCATTCAACAAAATTTATTTTAATAAAAATTCAAATAATTAAAGTTATGTTCATCTTCTTTACTGGTAGTACCACTTAATAACTTAACAATCGTAAATTTATCTGAATTTGTTTATTGTGTTTTTCCAAAGTTTGAAAATAAGTTTTTTTAATATAGATGCTTATTTTAAGTTTTATAAATTTGAAATTTAATAAGGAGGGAATTATGGCAACTTATAATAAGGTTTCGCCTGAAATCATTGAGGAATTTAAAAAAATCACGCCTAACAGAGTTTACTCAGGAAGTGAAATAAACGAAGATTATACCCATGATGAAATGCCTATATACGGTACAGGACTTCCTGAAGTCGTAATAGAAGCTCTGACAACAGAGGAAGTATCAGAAATAATTAAAATATGTAACAAACATTTGATTCCAGTGGTTCCAAGAGGAGCCGGAACTGGTCTAGTTGGTGGAGCAGTTTGTATAAACGGTGGAGTACTTCTTTCCACAGTAAAAATGAACAAGATACTCGGATATGACTTGGAAAATTTTGTCGTTACAGTAGAAGCCGGATTATTACTAAATGATCTAGCAGAAGATGTAACAAAAAAAGGTTTATTATACCCACCTGATCCTGGAGAAAAATTTGCTACTTTGGGTGGAAATGTAGCTACAAATGCCGGTGGAATGAGAGCCGTAAAATACGGAACTACTCGTGACTATGTGCGTGCAATGACTGTAGTACTACCTACAGGAGAAATCACAAAATTAGGTGCAACAGTATCTAAAACAAGTTCAGGATATAGCTTGTTAAATCTATTAATTGGTTCTGAAGGAACTCTGGGAATTATTACTGAGCTTACTCTGAAAATAATACCTCAACCGAAAGAAATAATAAGTCTAATTATACCTTACGTAAGCTTGGATGAATGTATAGCAACTGTTCCAAAGTTTTTAGCAAATCATTTAGATCCACAAGCACTAGAATTCATGGAAAGAGAAATAGTAATTTCATCTGAAAAATATGTTGGAAAAGCTGTATTCCCACAACAATTCGATGGTAAAGAAATAGGAGCATATTTGCTTGTTACTTTTGATGGTGAATCTGAAGAAGCTATATATGAAATCATAGAAAAAGCTACAGAAATAGTATTAGAAAGTGGTGCTCTAGACGTAATAGTAGCAGATACTCCGGTTAAAAAGAGAGATGCATGGGCAGCAAGAGGATCTTTCCTTGAAGCCATAACAGCTGATACAAAACTTTTGGATGAATGTGACGTAGTTGTTCCTGTAAGTGAAATAGCAAATTATTTGAAATTTGTAAACTCTTTAGAAAACGATTATGGATTTAAAATAAAGAGTTTTGGACATGCAGGCGATGGTAATCTACATATATACACATGCAGTAATGATATGCAACTAGATATATTCAAAGAAAAAGTCGATGAATTTATGAAAGTTATATATAAAAGAGCTAGTGACGTAGGCGGATTAATATCTGGAGAACATGGAATAGGACATGGTAAAGTAGAATATTTGGCTGATTTCGTTGGTCCTGTAAACATAAAATTAATGCAAGATATTAAAAAACTTTTTGACCCTAACTTGATTTTAAACCCAGGTAAAGTTTGTTATAAATTATAGTACTTAATTTGATCGAAACATAAAATTCATAAAATTCTTAGTATCAAATAAAAAATGGAGGTATTTTACATGGCATACATTATTAGAGAGGATGATAAGGATCTATTGGCTGAGGTGAAGGCTTTTTGTGAAAAGGAAGTAAAAGAACAATGCAAGGAATATGATAAATCTGGTGAATGGCCAAAAGAAATATATGATAAGGCAATAGAAATGCAATTGCATATGTTAGAAGTCCCTGAAGAATTCGGAGGACTTGGACTAGACAGAGTTACTGTAGCAGCATTGATGGAACAAATGGCTATAGCAGATGCAGGATTTGCAACTACCATTTCTGCAAGTGGTCTGGGACTAAAACCCGTTCTTATAGGTGGAACTAAGGAACAAAAAAAAAGGGCTTCTAAATTAATAATAGACGGCGGATTTGCAGCATTCTGTTTGACAGAACCATCAGCAGGATCTGATGCTTCAGCAGGGAAAACAGTAGCTGTAAAAGATGGTGATTCTTACGTATTAAACGGCAGAAAATGTTTCATCACAAATGGTGGAGTGGCTTCTTTTTATTGCATAACTGCTATGACTGATAAGTCTCAAGGAACAAAAGGAATATCAATGTTTTACGTTGAAAAAGGGACAAAAGGCTTGAGTAGTGGTAATCATGAAGATAAACTCGGAATCAGAACATCAAATACATGTGATGTCGTATTGGAAGATTGTAGAATACCTGCTGCCAATCTTATCGGTGGAGAAGGAAAAGGATTCGGTATAGCTATGAAAACTCTGGATCAAGCAAGAGCTTGGATGGGATGTATAGCTACTGGAATAGCTCAAAGAGGTATAAATGAAGCTATAGCATACGGAAAAGAAAGAATTCAATTTGGAAAACCTATCATAAAAAATCAAGCATTACAATTTAAAGTAGCAGATATGGTAATAAAAACTGAGACTGCACGTCAAATGGTAGCACATGCACTTACTCTAATGGATTTAGGATTACCATATGCAGTAGAATCAGCTATTTCTAAATGTTATGCAGGAGATATTGCTATGGAAGTAGCTTCAGAAGCGATCCAAGTGTTTGGTGGATATGGATATAGTAGAGAATATCCGGTTGAAAAACTTATAAGAGATGCCAAAATTTTCCAAATATTTGAAGGATCCAATGAAATCCAAAGAATTGTAATTTCAAGTAATGTAATCGGAAGATAAGGGGGACTTAAATGGAAATTCTGATTTGTATAAAACAAGTACCTGATGATTCTATCGAAGTAAAAGTAGATAAAGTGACGAACCTACCAATAATTGATGCTATTGACAAAACAGTAAATGCCTTTGATACCTATGCCTTAGAAATGGCCGCTAGATTCAAAGAAGCGAACGGTGGAGAAATAACAGCATTATCAATAGGAAAAGATAGTGCTAAGGATGCACTTAGAAGTTGTCTTTCTGTAGGAGCAAACAAAGCCTTTCTCGTAAGAGATGATGTATTCAATGATTCCGATGCAATTGAGACAAGCTATATTTTGGCCAAAGCTATCGCATACTTGGAAGAAAAAAATGGTAAGAAATATGATATAATTTTCTGTGGGAAAGAAACTACAGATAGTACAGCAGGACAAGTGGGATGCCAATTGGCCGAACAATTGGATAGAGGACTTATCACAAATATTATAGAAATAAATCCTGCTGCTGCCGGAATATCTGCAAAACATGAAACAGAAGAGGGATATATAGTCATTGAATCAGTATTACCTGCTGTGGTAACAATAACAAAACCAAATTATGATCCGAGATATCCAACTATAAAAAATAAAATGGCTGCAAGAAAAATGGCTATTGACGAAATAAAAGCAGCTGATCTCAAGGATATCGATAATTCAAAAATAGGTGAAAGCGGAGTTTATGTAAAGACATTGAAATATTATGAACCTCCTAAAAGACAAGCGGGAATAAAAATCAAAGAAGAAAAATGTGAAGAATCTACATTAAAAGCTATAGCAATGATGGTAGAAGCTAAGGTTATTTAAATAGTATTATGATCTACCCAATAAAAATCTAAGGAGGGAATTAAAAAATGGACTTTTCTAAATTTAAAAATATTTTGGTATTTATAGAAATTGCTGATTCCAAAATTTCTAAAATTAGTTTGGAAGTCTTAGGTGCAGCTAATAAAATAGCTTCTAAAACAAATGAAGAAATAATAGCTGTTCTAATTGGAAAAAATATCAAAAACCTTACAGATGAAATAATATCTTTTGGAGCGAATAAAGTTGTTACTATAGATTCTGATGAATATGATAAATTTAATTTGGATATTTATACAGAAGTATTGCAAAAAATCGCAGAAAAATATACACCATCTACAATTCTTCTGGGTGCTACACAAAACGGAAAAGACCTATCAGGAAAACTTGCTGTAAGGTTAAAGACCGGTTCTGTTACTGATGCTTTTAACATTGATATAGATGATAAAGGAAATGTAATATGGACATGTGCTGCATACGGTGGTACAGTCTTTACTGATATGACCATAGATAACAGCAGACCACAAATAGGTAGTTTGAGGTCATCTGCTTTCAAAAAAATAGAACAAGATACCAACAAAAAAGGTGAAGTAATAGCTGAAGATATCAAAATATCTATTGATTCTATAAAAACAAAAGTTATAGAAATAGTTAAAGAAATATCTGAAAGTGTAAATCTTGAAGAAGCTGAAATTATAGTTACCGGCGGTCGTGGAATGGGCAGTGCTGAAAACTATGAACTTATTAAAGAATTAGCAAAATTATTGGGCGGAGTAGTAGGAGCTACAAGACCAGTAATAGAGGCAGGATGGGTACCACGTGTACATCAAGTGGGACAATCTGGTAAAATAGTAGCTCCAAAACTTTATATAGCCTGCGGAGTATCAGGTGCTGTACAACATACGTCCGGAATGAGTAACTCCGACTATGTGGTAGCAATAAATAAAGACGAAGATGCACCTATATTTGAAGTAGCTGATATAGGTATCGTAGGAAATGTATTGGAAGCTCTACCTGTTATGATAAACGAAGTAAAGAAATTAAAAGAAAGTTAAAACTTATTTTCTCATATGTTTTACAACTGAACATCTTTATAATAATCTAGTTCTGGTACGAGCTAGATTATTATGAAGATGAAATTTTGGTTTTTTATTTAACCCATGAAAAAATTTTAAATAAAAAAGTTGACAAACAAGAAAAGATACGATATAATCACTTTAATATAATAAATTAATAAATTTTAAAATAGGTGGATATCATGTTTACAAGGCGTATAAGGAATTTAACACAATACAAAAGAATATTTTTGCGTATTCATTTATAGATGTGGTGTTTTTCTTATAGCAAATGTTTTAGTTTGTTTTATTTAAGTTAACTTTAACACTAATTCTATATGAATTAGTGTTTTTTTATTAAAAATTTATTAAAATTAAAATGGAGGAATGAAAATGAAAAAAGTATTAAAATTAGTTATGTTAATGTTAGTGATTGTAACTGGAATGTTTATGAGCTCAAATCATGCAATAGCCGATGATAAGGAATATATAGTGGGAACAAATGCTGAATATCCACCATTTGAATTCGTTGAAGATGGTGTTATCAAAGGATTCGATGCTGACCTTATAGAATTGGTCTCTAAAAAAGTTGGATTCAAATATAAATGGGCAAATATAGATTTTGCCGGATTAATTCCTGCTATGCAAACTAAAAAAGTCGATATAGCAATCGCAGGTATGAGTGTAACTCCTGAAAGAGAAAAAGCTGTTAATTTTTCAATAGGGTATTTGACATCAAATGCTGCAATTTTAACAAATAAAATAAATCCAATAAAAGGAATGGACGATTTGGAAGGAAAATCTTACGGAGCTGAAATAGGTACTACAAAAGAAGCTAGAGCTCAAAAAATAAAAGATGCTAAAGTTGTTCCATATTCTAATAACACTGGTGCTTTGATAGCTTTGATAAGTGGAAAAGTAGATGGAATAGTAATGGACGAAAGTGTTGCGAAGGAATATTATGAAAAAAATAAAGATACTACAATATATGTGGGCGCTCTAGAAGGAGAACCTAAGGCAATCGCATTTCATAAAGACGATACTGAACTTAGAGATAAAGTAAGTAAAGCTATCCAAGAATTGTTAGATGATGGTACTATCCAAAAATTAAGAGAAAAATACGGAATTTAGAATATTTAGACTAACTAAGAAAATTGTTCTGTTATTATAAATTATGGGCGCATTATTAATGCGCTCATAAATAATAATAGTTTATAAAAATATATATATAATCCGGAGATGAGATTAATGAGGCAAATGATAGCTAAGAAATTTGAAAATATTAAAAAACCTATGGGGAATATGAATAATAGGAGTGATTGCACTCTTCCTCTGATTAATCTAGGAATAGGGGATTTGGATATTACTACTGACAGCATAGTTATAGAAAAAGCAATGAACGATGCCAAAGCCGGTTTTACACATTACACTGACCCCTATGGGATATTGGAATTAAGGCAACTAATAGCAGAATATCACAAGAAAAATTTTACAAATTACGAGTTTGAGCCTAAAAGTGTGTTGATTACAACAAGTGCATCACATGGATTAAGTCTCGCTTTAAAATCTATATTAAACGATGGAGAAGAGATAATTTTGCTGGCTCCATTTTTTCCTGTTTACAGGGCGCAAATTGAGCATTCAGGCGGTATCCCGGTAATAGTACACACTAAATTTGAAAACAATTTTCAATTGGTAAAAGAAGATATAGAAAATAAAATCACGTCAAAAACTAAAGCAATCATAATAAATACACCAGGCAATCCGACTGGAGTTTGCTATAATCAAAAAAGTATGGAAATAGTCAGAGATTTGGCTGTAAAATATGATATTCTCGTAATAGCTGATGATGTCTATGACTTCTTTTCATACGACACTCCATTTATACCCGCTATAGCAATCGAAGGAATGAGAGATAGATGCATCTCTATCTGTAGTTTTTCAAAAAACTTTGCTATGACAGGATGGAGAATAGGGTATGCTATATCAGATGTCTATAAATTGATTGATACAATGGAATTTATAAACGAGTCTTTGATTTATAGCCCTCCGGCACCTTCTCAAAGAGCTGCATTCCATGCTTTATCTGATTTTGAGAGAATAAGGGCAAAAAATATACCTATTTTTAGAGAAAGAATAGAATATTGTTATGAAAGAACTATAAAAATACCTGAATTTGATTGTTTTAAGAGTCAAGGTGGGATATATTTATTTATAAATATATCTAAAACAGGTATGACTGCACCGGAATTTGCTTCACAACTTCTGAATAAATGTAATGTTCTTATGATTGACGGGACACCATTTGGGGCTCCTGAGTTTGTCAGAATAGCTTGTACGTTGGAGATTGGGAAGTTGAAAGAAGCGTTTGATAGGGTTGAGGGGTTTTTGGGAAGTTTGAGGTAGATGGTTTAATATGGACCAAATCCGGTTGGATTTGGTCTTTTTAATTCTTAATCTCATAGAAATTTATTATAAAAACATAAAACAATTTACACTCCCTATTATTAATTGATTATCCTAATTTCCAATTGAAAAATCTTTCATATATAAAGATATTATTTCATTTATTTTTTCGAGATAATCTTCTTTTGTAGTTGCATTTTTTATTTGTTCATATAACCATTCAATACCACCACGAACATATTGATGAAATAATATCATATTTTCTGCAAATTTTTCTGGATCTTCATCAAATTTAAATGCTCTTTCAATTTTTTCATTGTCTGATAAATCTGTTGATTTTTCACTAAGAAAAACTAATCTATAAACAATTTCTATATCAGAAAAATGATTTTTAAATGCTGATACAAAAATACTTATTCCATCTGAACTAGTCTTATCTTCTTGTGATTTTATATTATAAGAAACTCCAATAAGTGCCGCAATCATATATACATCAATAGCAGTCGCAAAAATGTTGGGATCGCCTTTTGATTTATCTTGTTGAGATGAATGAGCATTAAGAAATTTGACATATGTTGCATGTTTACCTTTTAACTCTATATCTTTATCAAACATACTTATTTCCTCCTTTAATGACAGAGTATGTTTCACTATTATTTACTTTTTCAATAATATAGTATTCTCCAACCTTTTCTTCTAATGCTTTTCGTGAAAATTCCCAATCTTTATTCATTACTATTAAAATAACTTGTTCAGCTATTTTTGGAATAATCCGTGAAATACTTTCAATATGTTTTTCATCAGCATTGGAGAAGGGAGCATCCATAATTAAGGGATATGGTTCAATTGACATTTTAAGATTTTCACCTGGACCAATTTCTTCTGTATTTTGTATTTGTTTCCGAGCAATATCAATAAGTCCTATAATAAATGAAAAGTTTTTCACTGTTTCTAATCCTTTACTTTCATCTGTTAATCTTTGAGTGTCACCAACTTGGGCAGAAAGGGCAATTTGGTAGTTGTCATTAATTATTACACTTCTTTTTCCATGATATATTTTTTTAAAAATAGTATTAACACTATCTAATATGCTCTCTTTTACAGCTTTTTCATTATTTTGATATATTCGGTCAAACCATTCAAATAATTCATTTGAATATTGAATATATCTTTTTATTCTATCATTTTTTTCAGAAGTTACAATTAAACTATCAATTTTTTTTTGTATAGTATCTATGTTTGAATTACAAATAATCTTTTGTGCAGATAATTCTATTCTTTTTTTATCTTTTTCATCTATTTTTCTGGTGTTTTCTAAATAATCCACTTCTAATTTTTTTATATCTATATCTCTCGATTTAGAAATAATTTCAATAACAGTTTTTCTATCAGCTTGTTTATCTGCTAAAATAGACATACTATTTCTATAATTTTTATAATCATCTTCAATCAATTTTGCAAATCCACCAGCTTCATTTTTAATTCGCACACAACTTTCCTTAAAT